>JAYUVA010000110.1:0-4889 GCA_043754375.1 Candidatus Kuenenia sp.
AGACGCACCGGCGGTCGTGCAAAAGGAATGACCTGCTTTGCCGTTGGGGGCGGTGTAAGGATGCAACCATGCGAGTGGCTGCATCGGTTTGTTGCGTGCGTCATCGACGAGCGTCTTTGATGCCGGATCCAGAGATTCCGTAATCGCTCCACGCAGCAGAATCGTATCAGCATCGGTCAGGTGAGTGACGCCATAGACGTCGCTTGGCGCGAAAATTTCCGACACCCCGCGCAGAATCACGTGATGCTCGGCTCCTGGTTCCACCACACCTCTGGCTCCCTCAACCTTATGATTTCCGTGATGTGAAACCCATTGTTCACCCAGAATCTGACGACCGAACTGGTCATACGTCAGTGAGTCGCCGATTTTTTCACCGCCCTGAAAGGCATGCGTTGCCGTTCGCAGTCCGATGACCGGCTTACCGGCATTCAGAAATGCGGCGATGTGTTTTGCCTGTTCCGCATCGGGATGACGAAATCGAGTCGCGATGATCATCAGATCCGCAGAATCAAGCGACTCCATGCCACGCAGCCCCTGCTGATTGTTCGAGTCAATGTATTCCGCACCGTCGGGCCCGAATGCAAACAATACCGTGCACTTGAATCCGTGTTTCTGGCTGAGAATCTTGCCCAGCATCGGCATCGTTTCTTCCGAGCGATATTCCTCATCGCCTGAAATCAGCACGATGTGCTTGACGGTGTCGCCGGGTTTCGGTGGTTCAAAAACCAGAGTATCGCCAGCCGAAGCAGAACCGACCATCAGGCCGGCAGCCCCTACGATTGCTGCACAAAAACACGAAAATACGGGACGTCGCATGAATGTCGCCTCTCGAAAACAGTTCACAATCCGGGCAAGGGCTTTAAAAAAGGGGTCAGGAACCAATAGCCAAATGGCCCAAAGGGTGCTCCGCACTATTGGTTCCTGACCCCTTTTTTCAGCACCAGGCCCACAAATAGAATTCCTTCAGCAGGCAGTTTAACACGGCAACGGTCGTTCGCCAGAGATGACGGAAAAGTATCCACGGGTCGCCTGTTTGCGGATCTGCGACCGATGCACGCGGGGTGTTGATTTAATCTGCAAAGTCAGCCATTTTGTTTAACCCTGAGCCGCAGGCGACGGTTTCCGGTCACGCGGTCGCCCGCAGCTCAGGATTAAACATTCAAACCATCATCCTCAAGACTGCAACTGGAGTGTTTCGCTCCGCTTCACACACCCTACTGCGGTGAGAACTGTTGCACGTATTTGCTGAGATGCAGCTTGCGAGCCGTGTTTTCTGAGGTCATATAACGGATCTTACCAAAGATCGGACGCTCAGGCCCCCATGCGCGATCGTAGCGTCCCAGCACCCAGAAAATACCCGAGTAAGAATTGGGGTCGCGTCCATCCACGGCAAAACGGTTGTTGAGCTCAATCATGGTGTCGAGCGCGTCGCGCGGTGTCTCAGACCATTCCAGAACCTTCTTGCCCCATAACATCCGCAGGTAGTTGTGCATCCGACCTGTAGAGGTCAGTTGATATTGAGCTGCGTTCCACAATTCATCGTGCGTCTGGGCATTCCGCATCTGGTCGAAAGAATAGACGACCGGACGCGGATCGGTCTCGTGAATTCTGAGTGTCGTCTGAGCCCACTCCGGAAGCGATTCGTAGCGATCAAAATCCTCGCGACGTGAACACATGTTGAACCCCAGTTCGCGCCAGGTCACAAGTTCATCCAGAAACGATTCTGCGTTCTCCGACATTCCCCACCAGCCCGCTCTGCTGCCTCGCGTCGACTTCGGATCGGCAAGGTTTGTGATCGACCAGTCTTCCTGTGCTGCAAGTTGCTGAAAAACCTCATGAGCGGAAATATGACCGAAGTGCAGGTACGGTGACAGACCACTGGACGCATCTTCGTCGGGCTGATTTCGGTCCTCTGCATATCGACACAGGCGATTTTTCAGAAAGCTGTCCAACTGTTTTCGGGCAGCATTCGGGCCACCAGTCATGGCCGCCTGCTTCACACATTGATCGATCGGCAAACGATCCAGTGCATCCACTTCGCAGTTGAGCAGTGAGGGATCGGCGGACGGCCAGCGTGCGGTCAGTTCTGCGGGCGGAGCTGTCAGCCGCGGCGTTTCCGGATTGGCCAGTGGTTCCGCTTCCGGCATCACAGGCAGATACACGCCCAGATTTTTTTGGAGATAACGACGAAAGGCGTAGGCTGTGGAAAACTCCGCGTCTGCGACATGCATTGGAAACAGACCATTGGAATCGACGGCTTCCATCTTCACGTCAACGCGACGCGCGACGGCCTTGATCATGCGCGGCAGAAAGAAACACGGGAAGTCGTCAGTCACGATCATGGCCGCCTGCGACGCAAGCCATTCCATCATCCCGCTGCCCTGGCCTCCAGAAGTTTCCACAAACGGCACGTAACAATGCAAATGCCGCCGCGCATGGTCGAGGTTGTCACGCATCCCCTGCAGCACGAATGCATGAAACCGACGGCTTGCCCACGGATAGTCCAGTCGCAGCGCCTCGACAATCAACAGTGGCTTGCAATGCACACGAGAGAGTTCGGCCGCACGCTGCAATGCGAAGTTAGATGCCAGCCGCCGATACGCCGTCATCCAATAGACGACAAATTTGCCGTCAGGGCGAGCCGGATGACTGTTGAGATCCCGGACGCGAATGGCGGGAGTCTGTGTCATGAGTTTACAACTTCCGTAACCGAGACTGTTGCGGGAAACAACTCCAGCATTCGCTGGCGACGGTATTCAAAGATCCTGCGAAGATCTTTTTCTACGACCAGCCAATTGGCAAGACGACCGCCAATCGCTCTGTAACGGACGCTGTCCACAGTGAGCGTTCCGCCATCGACTTCTTCAAATGTATGCAGATGCTCCCAGAGCCGATAAGGCCCTCGGAGTTGGCGGTCGGTAAATGCATGTGGCGGATCCCATGCCGAAATTTCGGTCTGCCAGGCGATGGGAATCCCATGCAGCCGAATGTGATAGTCAATGAGGCTTCCTTCCTGCAACTCTATCGGTCCCGGCGTCAGGATCCGGAATCTCAGCCAGTCCGGCGTGATCTGTTCCAACTGGAACGCATCACTGAAGAAGGCAAAGACTTCTTTCCGAGTACGCGGCAGCACGACAGAGCATGTCAGTACGTAACATGCATCTTCAGCATCCCATTTGATTGTGATCATCAAATCGCCCAGTTTCTGTACGACAGGTTTCGTAAACCATCGGAGTGTCCCGAGTGAAAGCCGCGCCACGTTCCGGTCACTATAGCCATGTGCCGCTTTTCGACCATCCGGGTTCCATAAATCTCAGTCGATGGAGCGGCTGATGGACATGAACGATATGGTGATGTGGAGAACGTTTACCCTCCGGCCCGTTTTTCTGGATTATTTGGCGAATATGCACAAACTTAATGGCACTTTTGTTTATCCTGGTTACTTATCAAAATCCATTCCGGTTGACACAATGTGAATGATGTTTCATGTTAAGAACGTTTAAGCATGCCCGTTGTAAACGATCTGGAGCGTGTCAGATGTCGAATAAACTCAAGTCAAATGCCACTTCAAGCCGTCGTGGGAAGGTGTTGCGTGAGCCTGCTCCCAGGACACTGACGGTTGGTTCGAAGGCACAACTTCGGGCGACTGCCTTGCTGGCGTTAGAACTGCGATTCATTCCGGCAAGTGAATTCGAAAGACTGGAAGGAGATTCCACACCCGTTGAGGCAGTCGTTGAATTGATGGAATCGCTCCGGACACAAGCCATCAAAGATCGCGAGTCCCTGCCAACCCTGACAGATCCGGATGGTGACGAAGTACCCGTGTTCCGCGATTGGAATTCGGACGCGCCGCTGCTCACCTTCGAACAGGAACAATTGCTGTTTCGGGGCCTCAACCTCTTGCTTTTCCGCGTGAATAGACTCCGCAGTCGGCTGTCTCCTTCAGCACCTTCGAAACGTGCAATGGATGAGATCGATCGGATGCTGAATCTGGTGGAACAGATTCGCAGTCAACTTGTGAATTCTAACCTGCGACTGGTCTCCAGTATTGCCAGAAAGTTCTCGTCTCAGAATGGCGATGTTGACGACTTCAGCAGTGACGGTTGCATGATCCTGTTGGGGGCCATAGACCGTTTCGACTACTCACGAGGCTTCCGCTTCAGCACGTATGCCACACATTCGATTCAGCGGCACTTCTATCGCGTCTGGAAAACGCGCCAGCGTCGCAAGGAACGTTTCCCAAATGCTGCGCCTGAGATACTTTCAGCCGTGCCACACAGGGATCTGGAACGACCCATCTGCGATGACCCTCAGGCAGTTGTCGATAGTCTGCTGGCGCGTGCTGAATCCGTCCTCGATGCACGGGAACATCAGATTCTGTTAAGTCGCTTTGGGCTGAAGTCAGAAGGCCGTCAGGCACGGACGCTGCGCGAGATTGCCGCCGATATGGGGCTGTCCAAGGAACGAGTGCGACAGTTGCAACTCAAGGCACTCGAAAAACTACGGGAACTACTCGCGCCTGAACTGAAGTTGTCAATTAACTGAACTTCACTCGGTTCTTCTCGGAATTTAGTGGGGGCATGAAAGTTGGTTTCCTGATAATCCGCGATGCAAATCAAGGAGCCTGCGAATCGGCCGCATTGGCAGATTCTGAATGCGGAGCGTAAGTTGCGGTGGTTGGAATCGTCGCTGATAGACTGCGCGCGGTCGATAATGATTCGTTTAACCGCGTGGGCAACGCCCCGCGCTTCGTATTTCAAATCTCAAATCTCAAATACGATATTTCAAATAGAACAATCGCGGCCCGCTGCGCACGGGGTTAAGCGAGCCAATGCCAACCGCGTGCAGTAGAGCACCCGGTTTTTGTACGGAAGTGTTTCCGGCTATTT
>JAYUVA010000111.1:0-3674 GCA_043754375.1 Candidatus Kuenenia sp.
CTTGTCCCGTCTACTTTGGCATCGGCAAAACAATGAGCGCGTCCTCAGCGAACGTTGATTCGCCGGATTTACCGTTGATACGGTACGTTACCTTCAACAGTTTCGGGCTGCCCGGCATCGGGTCGCCACCGAAGCTGGTGTTGTAACTTGCGGACGCCAGTGTGATCAGTGGCAAGTCACCCACTTGCTTCTTGAGCACATCGGTGACATCTTTCTGAGTTGCCCCGGATCCATATTCTGCCTTGACAATTTCCAGTTTGACTTTGTCCAGACCGGCTCCGTTGAGCATTTCTTTGACGTCCACTCCCTTTGCGCCGAGTTTCTGAGCGATCACCAGAGTTGCCTGTGTAGCGTCGTCTTTCAACTCCGCAACCTTCATCGCCTTGATGGCCAGTTTGAGCGTATCCACACCTGGATAACGTTTCAGCACTTCCAATACCAGCTTCTTCTCAGCCGTCTGGTTGGCGGCATCGAAAGCTTTCTGACACATCTCTGCACGTTGTTCTTCCGGCAATACGAACTGCCGGGCGATTCGGATGTAACCGCGAAGTGCCCGGATGTTGTATGGATTCGTCGGGATCTTTGCCAGATCCAGCAACACCGGTGCCGCGTCTTCCGTCATCCATTCGCCAAGCAACCGACTGCTGCTATCCTGAAGCTGCGCGTCACTGCTCTTCGCGGCGGCACCGATGGCGGCCAATGCCTTGGCTCCACCCATCTCTCCGAGAATCTGGAGCAGAGATATCTTTGTCGGCACGGCCTTTGTGCGATCGATCGCAACGGCGAGTTCTGTCGCACAGGCTTCACGATCCGGCATCCGGATACTGGCTGCTTTCAAGGCCTGCAACGCCACAGGTGCATCTTCAGGATGCTTCGGTGACACAACCTGTGAGATCAGGACGGGCAATTTTTGCAATCGTACCGTTTCCCCCAGTGCGATCAATGCTGCACTTCGGACGTTCTTATCGGAATGATCGATCGCTTTCAGCAGTTCCGGCACAGCGTCGATTCGTCGTTGTCCGACCAGTTGGAGCAGCAACGGGTACATTTTTCCTTTGGCACCTTCCAGCAACGCCAGAATCTGAGTGTCGATCTTTTCGCCCGGAACTTCTGCCAGCGTAACTTTCGCAGTCTGCGAAAGGTCCGCGTCGGCATCAAGTGCCATCTTGAGCAATGAATCCAGACAGGACAGATCTCCGACACGGCCCAATGCGTCAATGGCCGACAGTCGCACCTCTTTCGGGCCTTGTTCAGCCGCTTTCAAAACTGCCGCAAGGACCACGGTATCAGGCCGATCGGCCATCGCCTGGACAACCAATGCCGCTCGATCCGGAGTAGCCCGATTCAGCTCGGCCACCAGAACCATATCAAGGTCGCTGCCAGGAAACTCGCGAGCGGTAGTCAACGCCAACTGGAACAAAGGTTTTTTGGGTGACTGGAATTGTTCCAGCAACAGCGGAATGCCGTCCTGGCCACGAGCCAGAATCGCGCCGCGCGTCGCTTCGACGATTCTCTGCATGGGTACTTCAGCCGTGCGGACTTCGTCATAAATCGCGACCGCTTCAGCCGACTTGCCCTCAGAATGAAATCGTTCCGCGCAGAGCACACAACCTTCGGCGATTGATGCGCGGACGTTGGCAGGAGCCGCCGCGAGCGATTTGCGCAGTGAATCGGCAGCAGCCGCATTTCCGATGCGTCCTAAAGCCACAGCTGCGGCTGACGCGACTTCCGCGTCGGTATGTTGTAATCGAGGCGTCAATGCCTCCACAGATTTGGCGTCACGGCGGACTCCGATGGAATTGATTGTGCCCACCAGAAGTTTGCCTTCCAACAACGAATCCGTCGCCGTCCGTAGTGCTTCGTCAGCCTCTTCGCCAGGAATCGATTCCAACGCAGTCCTTGCCCATGAAGACAACTGAGCGTCCGGCAGCAGTTTCGCCAGATCAGCCACTGCAGCGCTTGAACCGTAGATCGCGAGGTTCTTGCAGGCAATGGCCTTGTCGCCAGAAGGTGCGTCAGACCGCAGGACGGTGAGTAATTCCTGCTCTTTTTCAGGTGATGCTTCTGGTCCGTCGAAAGCCTGAACCGACGGCAAAGTCACAGCAAGCGTAAAGCCCAGAATTGAAAGTGCGTGTATGAAGTTTCGGTGTCTATTCATGGTGATTGAATCCAGATTATGGTGGGGGAAATCAGTTGACAAAGGAATCAGCATCATGGTTCAGACAAGTCAAATGCGTCGCACAGGACTTATCGTTCTGGTCTGATCAATTGTGTTAAACTCTCCACGGTTCCCGGAGAGCTTCTGAGCGCAGCCGATTGGCCTGTTCGTCATTGACAAACAGATGCGTCGCGTTGTCGTATTTGACCTGACGCCCAAGGTGCAGGGCGATGTTGGCTGCGTGGCAGGCGATGTGGGCGTTGCACGCGGCATCGGCATTCCCCTTTGGTTGACTGCGCGTCTTCACACAGTCCAGAAAGTCGCGAACGTGATACGTCGCGGGATAGCCGCCGATTTCGTCCACAGTTCTTCCAGCAAGCAATTCCGGAGAACTCAGCACAAGTTTGCCGCTGTCGCCCGCTTCGACCCAGCCTGTTTCGCCTTCGAATCGCACGGGGCACGATCCCAGTGGAATCCAGCCGGTCTCACGGAAAATCAACTCCGTACCGTTTTCGTACCGCGCAACCAGTTGGCCATCTTTCGGTGCATCGTATTCAACCGGAGGCGGGCAATCGCCGACGGCCCATTGGCACAGGTCCACGCAGTGTGAACCCCATTCAAGAACGCCTCCGCCGACCAGTCCACCGCCTTTTTCAAAGTTAAAACCATCGAGCAGTTTCGCATTAAAAGGACGCCACGCGGCTGGCCCGAGATACATGTCCCAATCGACGACTTCCTTATCCGGCTCCGTCTCAGGGACCAACCAGCCACTCATCATGGCCTGCATTCCTGCCGGATGAGCAAAAACCTTCTTGAGAGCGCCAAGTTTTCCCGTGCGCGCCAATTCACAGGCAAACGCAAAGTGCGGCAGATTGCGTCGCTGCGTGCCGGCCTGAAAAACTCGTCCGGTGCGACGCATCGTTTCGGCGAGAATAAGACTCTGCGCGATGTTCTTGGTGACGGGCTTTTCGCAATACATGTCTTTGCCGGCCCGCGCGGCATTCATGGCCATCGTCGCGTGCCAGTTCGGGCCTGTGGCGATCAGGACCGCATCAATATCACTGCGGTCGAGCAGTTCGCGGAAATCCCGATACATCCTGCAGTCTTCATTGCCGTACTTCTCGTCGGCTATTTTTTTGACGGCCAGTCGGCGCGTTTCCTTGACGTCACAGACCGCAGCGAACTGCACATCTTTCTGTTCCAGGAAACATCCGAGATCGTACGTCCCGCGGTTTCCGATGCCGATGCCTCCAACGACAACTCGTTCGCTGGGAGCAACCGCGCCATCACGGCCAAGAGCCGAACTTGGGATAATCATTGGTGCCATCACCGCAGCACCAACCGCAGTCGCAGCCTTCTGGAGAAATCGTCGCCGTGGAACCTGTGTACCTTTTTTTGACATGTCTGCACTCCTGCTCGTGGGGATCACGGAATCATCGGGACGTACTCCCGGCGGGGGGAGCAATGTCACCGGAACACTATCAGCATAGCGACCCGCGTTCCGGCTTGCCAGGCA
>JAYUVA010000112.1:0-6217 GCA_043754375.1 Candidatus Kuenenia sp.
ACCCACCAACGGGAGTGTTTCGAAATAACCCTACAAAACACTGGGCGACATCGGTTGGCGGATCGAGCGCAGAATGTTTGAAAATTCTGTGTGCATCAGGCGATGCTCCACGCAGACTGAATGCCAATGTCGCCATCACGCTCCGTCGTGATGAGCCTTTAGTCTTTCACTCACAACGGCCAATGCCAACCGCCATGTTCAACGGCGTTGCGCATCGGCCGCGAGCCGACTGACGTGACATGGGGCTCCTGAATGCTCATCACGGCGGAGCGTGATGGCTACTTTGGGTGGCGGTCGAAGCAGATCCCGCACGGCATCGGAAAAGAAGCCATCCTCGAAGATCATCATCTGAGAGCGAATGAATTCGGGATCGTCGGTGCGCCCTCCAGCTGAATTCGCCCCACAATCACATGACCCATTCTGACGTGGCTGTTCAGCGCGACGACATCCGAGACAATACGGAGCTTGGTGCTTTTTTGAACGGCCCCTATCGAGACGTGCTCACAATCTCGACCGGCGACGATGCAGGTCCATTCGGGATCTGGCGTGCTACGTCCAGTTCAAGTCTTGACTGAAGAGTTGTTCGTGTGAGCGAACATTCCAGGCTCATTCCTCTTAGCCATGTGAGGAATGGAAACCGGTACTCGTCAGGGACTGCCGTCTCATCCCGCAGATTGGACTTTTGCCAGGCGGAACTGGTCCAGTGCTGAGGGCCTCCTTTGTTACCGGTCAATTGATACGTGCCGCCAGCGGGGCATTTGAATGTCGCCCCAAGGCTTTGCTCGAGACTCAGTCGAACTTCCGATGGGTCGGCCTGAAGCATAGCCGCGATGCGACTCAGTGCGGCAGCATCAGCCGCCGAAGCTTGCCTGGACGACACGTACGTGTAAGCCCGCAGGTATTCGTAGACCTGTGATGTAGCAACGTCCCGCAGTTGCATGAACAGTTGAGCCGGCCGAGGGGCATTTTCTGTCTTCAAGTCGTGCAATGCGTTCCGACCAATCGTCGAATCCATGGAAAGCACCGTCGCCTTCTGATTACTCTGAGAATGTTCTTTAATGGCGCTGTTCATCATGGCCTCAATGGGCAAAATCCAATTGACGATCGCAGAAAGCACGCCCCCGGATGCTTCTGTATTCTCGCCGGTCGGCTGCCGAGACTGCACATTGCGCATGAAATCGACGGCAAGGCGGATCCCTTCTTGTCCTCCTGGCTCAACAAGTGCGAACGCATTGCTGCGTGCAAATGACAACTTTGAATTCGCCCCTGTTCGATAAATCTTTCCATCTCGGATTTCGAACGGAATCTCTCCGTCCACCAGTCCGATCTGAGAAGAATAGCTTCTGCCGTTTCTTGTCAATTGACCGCTCACCGCCATGAGATTATCGTCAGACATCGCAAGTCGTCGGTCATCGGGTTGACTCGACAGATACTGCTGCAGGAATCGGTACTCCTGCTGAGCATACGGTGTGATGCGAATGTTCAGAACCACGTTTTCCCGATCCGGGTGTGTCGGAGGACGCCGGTTGAACGTCAGCATGACGGGATCCATCGTCCGCCATTCCTGCTGATAGGCGTTCTTGAATTCTTCGTAGGCTCGCCATTCCGACATCGTGCATCGCGTGATCGCCATATCAGCAATCGGCAAAAACGTCCCATGCACGCCGCGCTGAGAATCGTAAACCCCACCCTGATTCGATTCCATTGTGCAGTGGTCCGGACGCTGATTGAATCCTTCCGGAAGGAACCCCAGTCGGATCAAGGAGTTCGTGGAAACATCCTCAATCGCTTCAGCGGCTGCCGCCATATGGGCTGTCTGGAGCGTGAACAGGTCTTCGCAGGCCAGTCGCCGCCGTTCCAGTTCAATTCGACACTGTGGGCTGGTGATATTGCGAAAAAACGGATCTGAGAGGTACAGCCATGCAAGGCTGTTTTTGTCCTGTCGACTCTGGGACAACGAATATCGGTACTCGTTCAGATTTCCAAGACAATGAATTCCGGCTTCTGTTTCAAGAAATCGTCTGGCCAGGATCTCTGAGTTTGTGATCAGATGATACTTGCCATCATGCACATAGAAGGATCGCACCTGATGATGATCTGTGTACAGCTTTTGAATTGAATGTCCCTGAATATTGACAACTGTCTCATGGCCGTCTTCTGCGTCTTTCACTCGCATGCGTTCGTGCGAAATAATTTCCGCCAGCCGGCCTCCGGTCTTTTCCTCAAATAACACGCCCAGAGCAGCGCCGTCGCCGAAGAAAGGATCAAGGCCAATCAACGCGCAGTCGTTAATCTGATCATCAACGGCAGCCTGCAGCAGTTCGGTCGTACTCAGCGCCAGTTGCCGTTCGATCTTCTCTCGGATGCGGTAGTCAACCGCCGGAGTTGCCACGATGCCGTCCAGACTTCCTCCCCAGCCCTGCACCAGATTGCGAATCCAATGGTAGTTCTGAACTCGAAAACAACGCAGATAAAAGCATTCTTCCGGTACACGCATCGCCAACGACTCGGGGCGAAAATCGTTAGCGACATGAGGAATATTGACGCTGCTAATCGCCAATGCCGTCGGTAAATCCTGAACAGCGGCCTCAGCACGCTGTGTCTGTGAGGTTGTCTTGCCTGCCATCATTGCCAGTCGAATGGATTCAAAGCCGAACAGCATTCCTACGGTGCGTTCGAACTCAGATTCCAGCGCTGAAGCTGAAGCAGTGGTCATACGTTGCGTTGGCGCTGCCATGTCGAGCCGCCGTGCCAGCATGCTCTTGAAATAGTGATTCACCGCCTTCAATTCCGGCGATGAATGTGGCAGCTCGAACCGGGAATACTGTTTCCACCATTCTGTCAGCAGTGTGGCACGTGCCGCAGCGTCAGCATGCTCCATTTTCAACGGTACATTCGTCGCGACAATAGTATCCTCGCTCATCAAGGTCACTGTTGTGGGAGCGATTTGTTCGAATAGAAACCAGCACACCAGTCTGGCAGGACTTGCCGGGCGGTACTTTGATGCCGCGCGCGGGGGAATGTACTGAAATGCCGAGTGCACCGCTTTTCCACGATCCGTAGTCACGTGCAGCGGGACATCCGGACGAAACGGCCATGTCTGATCCGGACGAGGCTGCAGCTCGATTCTGGCCACACCAAAAGGAATACCTGCAACCGCCGATGCCGATATCACAACCGGAGCATTTGGATCTTTCTCAATTGGTGGGTTGACCAGTTCAGGCTCACTGACGGCCGATATTCCAGAGACTCCCTCGTCAGATTTGGTAACTTCTAGTTCCGGGAGTTTCGGCGGAAGGACAGCGATTGGCGGATCATCGACGACCAGAGTTTCAAAAATCGGACCGATTGCTGTCGCTCGCTGAGTTGCTTCGATCGCGGTCGGCGCAGGCTGCGAAACGACCTGAGCCGGAATGCCGGGGCGTGCTTCATCTTTCGGTTTGCCGGGCATGCCCGCTCCGCCTGGCGCGACGATGGATGAATCGATCTCAGCGGACGCAATTTCAGGAGCGACTGGCTGAGGATCCGGCGGACTTCGGAGCAGGGGCACGGTCACGACAGCGATCACGCTCAAAAACGCTGACGCCGTCAGTATCAGCGTCCTGCTCTTCCCGGGGCGCTGTTTGATCCAGTGAGCTCCAACGGCACGGACGGGTTGTTCACCAAGGAATCGTTCCAGATCTTCCGCCAGCTCCGCCGCAGTCTGGTATCGACCAGACTGTTTCTTGTGCAGGCACTTGAGACAGATGGCTTCCAGGTCCGCTGGCACGCGCGGGTTCAGTTGAGTGGGTCGAATCGGTGACTGCTCGCGAATCTGCCGGAGCGTTTCCAGAAAGGTTTCGCATCGGAACGGAGGTCGTCCGGTCAACAGCTCAAACATGATCGCGCCGATCGAATACACATCACTGGTCGGGCCCATTAATTCATGTCGTGCCTCTGCCTGCTCGGGAGGCATATAGTCGATGCTTCCCAGGATCTGACCAGCTTCTGTCATCGAATACTGTCGATCCAGCTGTTTCGCCAGTCCAAAGTCGGTCACTCGCACTTCACACTGATCATCAATCATCACATTGGACGGCTTCAGGTCACGATGCAGCACGTCGCAGCTATGGATGTAGTGAATTGTTTCGGCGATGGACTGAGAAATCTGAGCGACGACACGGGGCCGGATTCTGCCCTGACGCGACAGGTCTGCCAGGGTTCGTCCCTTAACAAACTCCATCGAAAAATACGGAATCCCGTTGTGTTCACCGACTTCATGGATCGCGACCAGATTGGGATGTCTCAACCTCGCCACAGTCTCCGCTTCGTTTTGAAACCTCCGTCGGACTTCCGGAGAACAGAACTGCCCCTGTTGAATCATCTTCAATGCCACAACTCGCCGCAGCTTACGCTGGAATGCCTTGTAGACAATGCCCATTCCGCCACGATCGACAATCTCGAGAATCTCGTAATCACCAATCCGGCAGGTTGGCATCGCTGCAGGTTCGGCGAATGCTGCAGCGATCGGGCCGATGTGAATCTGATTGTTCAAAAACTCGAGCAACTCAGTCGTACAATCGGGATAGCGTCCCAGCCATTCGTCCACGTCCAGCATGCCACGCTGACCAAGGTACTCTTCAAGAGCGACTTCCAGTCTGCCAGCGTTTTCAAATTCCTGGTTTTTCATGCGAGTGATCATGTTGGGAGGTCCGTTTCGTTTTTGTTTGCAAAGATCTGAATACTCGAAAGAGGCTCACTGGAACCCATTTCAAGCCGAAGTTGTTTTAATCCCCGATGAATGAGACCGGCGACCGAAGCTCCGGAACGCCCCAGCAGTTCAGAGACTTCCTTCAGCGCGCATCCCTGAAGATGAAACAGCTCGATGGATTCTCGCTGCAGTTCCGGCAAGGCCTGAAGCGCGGTCGCCAGTTGCTGCAACTGTTCTTTCCGTTCAGCCCGCTCGGACGGTGATGAATGCCTGTCGGCCAGCCACGACTCCGCCCGACTCGCGGATCCCTGAATTGTGGCATCCCAGTCAATTGCCTGTTCAACGCAGCGTTTGGCGCGCGTATGCAGCCGAACCGCATCGATAATCGTGGTGGTGAGAACTCGGCGGAGCCAGGCAAAACGCTCCACCGCAGTCCGCGCCTTACAGGACGCCTGATTTCGATGTGCTTCCAGAAGAGCCTGCTGGACGATATCCGAATCATCCAGAACCCGGCGAAACCGAGTCCCAAGCTGTGTTCGCGCCAACAACATCAGCGCAGGACGAAACTGACCGAAATTCTGTTGATCGAATTCATCGCCTGTTGCCATTGCTGCTAGCCCCTCTGCTGTGAGTTCAGGCGTCATTCCACTCCAGATCGAGCGGAGAATTTCCAAGATTATCAGCAAAACGAAGAATTGACACGTAAACCGGCGGAATTCAGGCAATGTGGGGCTGGGATTAATGGCCTACCGCACCTTGAAAAAACCAATAGCACACCCCTGCAAACGGGAAAATTTCCCGGGGAATCGACAAATCAACATCCAGAACAGACTGCGTGGTCAGGCACGAGTCGCTGGAGCTGCGCCAAATCGGACATTGCTCCTTCGAGGTTGGTCGTCGGCAACCGAACTCGCTGTTGAGCACGTCCAATCAGCGCATCCACATGATTCGGTTCCAGAACCGGAATCCCCGTCCGACATGTCGGGCACAATAGTATTCTGCCAACAGCCGACACCGGAGCAGCCAGAGTCGCCGAGCAGGCCGGGCAGTTGATGGTGATTCGTTCCGACATGAACCTTTTCCGCCTTTTCTACCACGATAGTGCAATCTCAACCTTACTGCGATCGGCAATGCCTCGATCTTCTCCACCACGAAGTTCTCGTCGTCGTATGAAATTGGAACTCTGTCTTTAGGTGAGCGACTGCGCGGATTGTGAAACGATCGTTGCTTCCATGGCGTGATTCAGACTGTCTCGGCGCACATTTCTCTCAAACACCCTGACGTCCTGGAAGAACTCACTCAGTAACTTCTGAACTTCCGGATGCTGAGCGATGAAGTCTTTTTGATCGACACACTCACCGGCATCGACGGCTCGGTAATATGCCGCGATAATCGCATCGAGTTGCTGCTCACGTTCATCGCGGGTTGAGTTTTGATCCGACATGGCGGGACCTTATCGTTTGGTGGCTCATCATCGGACAGTGGTAATTTTTGCTACGACGCTTCCGCCGGGCTTGTCCCGGTCGG
>JAYUVA010000113.1:0-11339 GCA_043754375.1 Candidatus Kuenenia sp.
CTGGAAATGCATTGACACCAGCCGCCTTCGAGACGCTGAAGAATCATGGAATCCTGTTTGCCCGGCGAGGTGGTGCCCCGGAGTATCCTTACGACGAAGGACGCGGCTTCGCTTTCGAACCGGGCCAGGACCATCCATTCCTGATTCCGTCTGCGGGTGACGCTCGGCCGAAATGGTCACTGCCGGACTTTGTTCGTGCAGTCCGACAGGCACGCGATGGTCGCATTGCAGTTCTGCAGTTTCACGGCGTTCCCGATACGGCTCATGATTGGGTGAGCAGCCACCAGCAGAACTTTGAGGCGTATATGAAGTACCTGAAACTGGAAGACTATCGGGTGATCGCACTGCGAGATCTGCGGGAATATGTCGATCCGAATGTCATTCCCACTGACGCTGACGCAGTGATTGAAGCACGGCGAAAATCCGTGGAAACTGAGTCCAATCCGCAGTCGGGCTGAGGGGTTCGCAACAAACCGCAGCAAGGATTCTGACAGCCACCAGCAGAGAGGATCGCGATCACCTCCGTCTGTTTCCGCAAGGCAGTTACTTACTCAGGACGGTTCATCCTGAATGAGATACGGCATTGAAAAATCTGTCGC
Source organism: Candidatus Kuenenia sp. (assembly GCA_043754375.1). GTDB lineage: Bacteria > Planctomycetota > Planctomycetia > Planctomycetales > Planctomycetaceae > SXXK01. Next base: position 600 of record JAYUVA010000113.1, read on the forward strand.
CAGTCTTGCCAAATCATCCGGATTCTGGCGATCGCGGTCATGGCCAGAAAACGTGCCTTGCGTGCAATCAATTTGACTACACCTGCGGGATTGTCGCCACGTCTTTCGACGCTCCGGTCGATGTGACCGGAGCGGCGAACCACTGGACGCGAAGTCGCTCCGGGCTGCCTCACCGGAGCGGGATCTGGCAACAAGTCGCAGTGTCCGGTCTGTCGGATCGAAGCTTCGATCGGTCGTACAAATCTGACACAGGACACGCCCTCATGAGTGGTTTGGAATGTAATCGATTCTCGCCATTTGGGCGACCACCTTCGCAGCACCCTGGAAGGGCATCTGTCATCATTTCGACGGCGGCAGCAGTTTCGATTCGCCCGACCACGATCGTTGAAACTGTGATGAAGAAATGAGTAGAAACCTGTGCGGTGGGACGTGGTTCAGCCGAACTTGTCCCGGAAACATCGTGGTGTGTGAAGGCCTGGTGCTACCATCGCAGTTCATCTCCTTTGACGCCAGACGGATACGCCCGATCTTTCGCCGTCAACAGGCTCGATATCAGAGCAATCATGGCTTTTCCTGATTACAATCGCCGCCATGAATGACGTGACGAAAATCCTGACAGCCATCGAACACGGCGATGAAAGTGCCGCGGATCAATTATTGCCGTTGGTTTATCAGGAACTCCGCAAGCTGGCTGCTGCAAAGCTTGCGAAAGAGAAGCCGGGACAGACACTGCAGCCGACAATGCTCGTGCATGAAGCCTATCTTCGGCTGGTCGACCGGGATCAGTCGCAGCACTGGAATGGACGCGGGCACTTCTTCGCGGCGGCCGCTGAAGCGATGCGGCGGATCCTGATCGAGAGCGCTCGCCGCAAACAGAGCCAGAAGCGGAACGGTGTGATTGAGCACGCCGATATGGATCAGGTTGCCGCCGCGCCTGCCAGCCGAAACATGGATCTCCTTGTGCTGGACGAGGTACTGACCGAATTCGAACGCAACTGGCCGGAGAAAGCGAAACTGGTCAAATTGCGATATTTTGCTGGCTTAACAGTGAATGAGGCTGCTGAGGCATTGAATATCTCCGTTCGAACCGCTGAAAGGGACTGGACTTACGCCAAAGCGTGGCTCCTGCAAGCTGTCCGGGAACGGACCTGAAGGACGCCTCGAAGACCAAACAAGAAGACTTTCTCAAAGATTTAAAGAAATACGTGGCGGATCCGTGCGTGTTTTTTCGCACTGTCCGGCAGATGCATGAATTTCTGACGGCTGCTGGCTGGAGACTTGATCTATGGACGAGCAAAGTATTTTTCTCACGGCGCTCGAGAAAGAAACGCTGGAAGCACGAGCCCAATGGCTGTCAGAGGCCTGCGGAACCGACCACGCATTGAAGGCCCGCATCGAGGCTTTGATCGAACGGCATCATGAATCCAGCAGCTTCTTGGAACAGGTCCCTGCTGAGTTCGAGGCGACGATCATTCCGGATAATTTTAATCAGGATCGTGCAAGGGCGTTAAAGGCCGGTCTGGCCGCCGCCTTCGAACAAGACCAGTCTTTGGTCATTGGCAACGCTGGTCACAGCGTGCTGAAGAGCCTGGGTCAGTCGATTCATGTTCCCCGCGTCGCGTTGCGGGAATCGAAAGCTGAACGCCACGACCCGATCGTGCGTCCTAAGTCGGCCGAGATGCCGCAGAAGGATTCGGACAGCCGGTATCAGTTGCAGGGTGAGATCGCGCGCGGCGGAATGGGAGCGATTTTGAAAGGTCGTGACACGGATCTGGGACGCGATCTGGCGATCAAGGTGCTGCTCGATCAGCACAAGGACAAGCCGGAGGTCGTGCAGCGGTTTGTCGAGGAAGCTCAAATCGGCGGGCAGTTGCAGCATCCGGGGATTGCTCCGATTTACGAACTGGGTCAGTTCGCTGACAAACGGCCGTTCATCGCCATGAAGCTGGTCAAAGGCGAGACGCTCTCGAAACTGTTGGCCGATCGGAAAGAGGCGGCAGCAGAGCGAGGCAAGTTCATCGGCATCTTCGAGCAGATCTGCCAGACGATGGCTTATGCACACTCGCGCGGCGTGATCCATCGCGACCTGAAGCCGGCCAACATCATGGTCGGCGCGTTCGGCGAAGTGCAGGTGATGGACTGGGGGCTGGCCAAGGTGCTGCCGACCGGCGGGGTAGCGGACGAGAAGACGGCGCATAATCAGCATCAGGGGCAGAGCATCATCCAGACGCTGCGGAGCAAAGTCGGGAGCGATGTGCCGGGGACACTCGGTTCGTTCGGTTCCCAAACTCAAATGGGCAGCGTGATGGGCACTCCGGCCTACATGCCGCCGGAACAGGCGTTGGGCGAAATTGACAATCTGGATGAACGGGCAGACGTGTTCGGTCTGGGAGCGATTCTGTGCGAAATCCTGACCGGCAAGCCGCCGTATGTCGCAGACGATGGGACACGAGTCTATCGCATGGCTTCGCGTGGCAAACTGGACTCCTGTTTCGAGCGCCTCGGTGTCTGCGAAGCTGACGAGGATCTGGTTGCGCTGACAAAGCATTGTCTGGAACTCGAACCTAAAAACCGTCCCCGACATGCCGGCGAACTGGCCGAACGGGTCTCCGTCTACCTGGAATCGGTCGAGACAAAACTCCGCGAAGCCGAAGTCGCAAGGGCGGCCCAGGAGGTGCGCGCAGTAGAGGAAATTAAGCGTCGACGCGTGAGTCTCGCGCTGGCGGCATCGGTGTTGTTGCTCGTCGGCCTAGGCAGCAGCGCTTGGTTGTACATGCTGCGTCAGGAAGCGAACCGACAAACGGCCGAGGCGGATGTTCAACGCAGTCATGCAGTGGAAATGGAGGCCCTCGCCGAACAGCGAGATGACCAGCGAAAACTGGCCGAGCACGCCCGTACTCGCGAAACCGAACTTCGCAAAGACGCAGACGCCGCTCGGGATTCCGCTCAGAAACAGATCGTGAAACTCGACGTGGCAACGGCCACTCGTTACGCAGAACGCCGGGAGTATGATACGGCGTTGCACTGGGTGGCGAAGGCCTGGCAGGACGATGTGTCCCGGCTTCGGCCCGGAGAAAAGTTGAGCGACAAAGAAGATGCGAACCATCGATTGAGGGTCGGAAACGCGATTGACAAGGTCAACCAGTTGACCGGGCTATGCCCGCACGACCGGTCGGTGGTCGACGCCGACTGTGATCCGAGTGGCGAGCGTGTCGTATCGCTGGTGGGGGACAACCTGGTGCAAGTCTGGGACGCAGAACGGGCGGCGTTTGCCTATCCGCCGCTGCAACATGACGGGAAAGTGAATTCGGCTGAGTTCTCGGTAAGTGGATTTCGAATCGTGACCGGTTCCGAGGATGGTTCAGCGCGAATCTGGGATGCCGCCACCGGAAATTTGCTCAATCGATTCAACGCCAATGGACCGGTACGACGAACCACGTTGAGTCCGGATGGGACCGTTTTGGCGGCGACCGCTGGCGAGTCCGTTATTTTGTGGGACACAACAACAGGACTCCTTCGCGGCGTACCGATCGCGACCGGTAGCGAGGTGATCTACGTCGCCTACAGCCCGGATGGCGGTCGCCTGGTGACACAATCAACTGGCGCGAAGGGGACCGTTCGAGTTTGGGATGCGACCACCAGAGAACCGCTCTCGGACTCCCTTCCTTCGCCCCGGTTCCGCGCCGAAGACACCTCGAATCCATCAGGGCACATTCCGTGGTTCGAGAACCGCCGCTGGCCGACGTTCAGCAGGGATGGCAGTGCCTTGGTTTTTGCCGATGGCTTTCGACTTCGCGAGTGGACAAGAGAAGGCGTCAAAGAGATCACGACCCATAGCGAACCGGCCCCCAAACTTATCGACGCTTGCTTTGCCTCAGATAGCCGGCTTATCTATTTCGTCATGTGGCCGGAACATGCACTTTATCGTCTGGATCCGAAGACAGTGGTGCCGGTTAGATTGACGAGTGGAAGTAGACTTTCGAATGGCCTGAGACTCAGTCCGGACGGACAGTGGGCGGCGGTATCCAGAACTGAGGGAAACGTTGACCTCTACCGACTACCTTCCGGGGAAGCCGCTGGGACACTTCCTGCCAGTCACACGCTGAGGCAATTCCGATTCACGCGCGACAGCAGGCGACTCATGACAGCAAGCGACGACGGAATGGTTCGTGTGTGGAGCCTGCCGGGGCTTGCCGGGGCTCCGAAGCCTTACAGGTTTGATTGTGGTCGGGCTGATCAATTCGCATCTCCAACGCGCCGGCGCAGCCCTGATGGGAAATGGGAAGCACTCAAAACACCCACTGGGATACAACTGGGACGGGTCGATCAAGTTCCGGGAGATTCGTTACCAGAAACGGCGGCCGCCGGTGCTTTTCAATTTACCCCCAATGGAGCACATCTGATCGTCACTCAAGCGGATTGCCTGGAAGCTTGGTGGGTGCGGGATGCGGGGTCGGTCCGGAAAGGCGTGCTCAAGGATCGAAGAGTTGTCAGAACTGCCTTCAGCCGTGATGGTCGCCGCATTGCCACTCTAAGCTTGACAGAAGGCCGGCCGCAACCATCGAACATGCTGGAGGTCTGGGAGTTGCCAGAATTCCGCCGACTCCTCGGACCGGTCGGTGAAAACCTACCCATTGAAGCCACTATTGACCTCAATTTCGACGGCACGCTTGTCGTGGCCGGACAGATTTCCGCGCACGGCCCACCCTGCTGGAACGTGGAAAGCGGCAGAGCCATATCAGATATTCACCTTCGGGGTGGAAACGGGTTACCAAGGTTTGGGGAACGCGACGACCGAATTTTGATCAGCATGACGTCGGGGGAGACTTTTCAATGGGACGTTCGGGCAGATAAACCGGCCGGCCCGACCATTCGACCGTCCGTCTACGGCGAAGTGGCTTATTCCCCCGACCAGACGAAGATCCTGATTCCCGTCATGCATGGTCATTCGGTCTACGATTCGATGACCGGAGAGCAGCTCGCCTCTCTTCCCTCGCGACTCTCCAAAGCCTGGTTCAGCGCCGACGGTGAGCGAATTATCTTCATGACCGGCGACAACGAAGCTCTAGACTGGACGTTGCCGAAGTTCACTGCCCCGCTTGATCAACTGCTGCCTCTTGTCGAGCTGGTTACGGGTACCCAAGCTGACTCGCAAGGCGGTTTTGCGTCGTTGGCTCACGACGCACCTATTACACAGCGCGAAACCCTCCAGCAGGCGTTTCGAGCCTGGAAGGGGTTGCCTCTGAATGCGTCGGGGAATGAATGACAACCAGCCATCGAGATGCTTAGCAAGCTGATCGAAGCCGAAGCGGTCGATGCCGCATTGCATTCGAAACTCGCGACGACGCAGATTGCCACCGAGGAACAAGATCTGGCCAGAACCGACGGCTGCGGGTCATCGAACTGCAACGCGATCAACTCCAGCGGGTGTTCGAGTTGATCACCAGCCTCAAAACCGACCCAGGCAGCAAGGGCTGCCACGACATGTGGATCCTCGAAATCCTGTTCCGCGAGGCCGAGGCTTTGATCGATGGAAAGTGATCGCCGCTCTCCCGACGATGATCCTGCAACGGAACCTTCCCAAGGAACCATGAAATCATGGAATCGATGCTCTTGGGCAAGCCATACTTCGAAGATGCATTAGAGAACCTCAGCAACCGACTCGCACGAGAACAACTTTATGCCATCTGGCTCGAAGACACAGCGTGCGCCCCATTGATGTGGCGACGCATCTCAAATGTGCAGTCAATTTGACGGCGTTTTGGGCAGGCCTTTTGGCAACACCCGCTGGCGCCCAAACCCGTTTTTCCTCCCAACTTCGGCGGCAGATAATTCGACCACATTGCTAACTCAGGATGAACCGTCATGAGTTAGATGAGATTTCGTTTTCACTCCACTCCAGTGATGTCGACCGACCCCAGAAACAGCACTTCATACGCTGCCCCGGTGGTCGCGACCGACCCGCAAACCGGAGTTCACTTCACTGTCTCCGGTCCGACACACCGGAGCAGCCAACAATTTGATTTGCGAGGCCTCGCCTCGCCAAAAATTGGCGCAGTCGAAATGACGACAAACGCCCATTGAGAAAGCCGCGAGGGTGATCGCAACGTCGGCATCAAACGGCTCCGGTTCAAATAGCACATGGGCGTGTCCTGCGTCACGTCGTATTGATTCATCGCGTTGGTCCGCCCCGCCATAAGCTTCGAAGGCATGGGTAACAAAGCGTGCAGATTCAGCGTCGAGCGTACGCAAACTCCGAGTCGTTTGACTGATAAATCGCATAGTCGACTGCGCCAGCGGTATGTTGACGCCACCCGCCATGGCGAGATGCTCGAACGGAATCACCGCGGTCAGCCCCACAACTGCATCTTTAACCAGTCCAATTCTGAGGCGTGACATCCTGAAGGTTTGTCGTCAACCGTGAATCAGTTACGACTGATCACAACCTGGCCGCGTTGCAGATGTGTGTGGCACTTCCATTCCCAGCGACCGGGTTGACAGGACTCAGATCCGTCGCGTCCCAGAGTTATTCGGTCGGATCGGCCGACGATATCGTTGATGCCTCCACGCTGGTCAGCGATTCCGATATCGGTCCATGGGAACTGACGAAATCGGAGACATCCTCGATGTGCAGTGTGGCGGCCACGTAATAAGCCAACCATTTCCCGTCTGGTGAGAACTGCAGATCCGCGACTGCGGCTTCCTGTTCGAGCGTGATCTTCTTGAGGTGTTTCCCCGAGTTCAGATCCCAAAGACCGATGTTGCCGCCCATGTCACCGACGGCGACAACATTGTGCGTTGACACCGCCAGTTTCGCCAGCAGCTGTTGTGGTGAACCGTCATGCGACGGCAATCCACTTGCGACCCCGGCCCGCACCGAGTTCATCGCAAGGCTCCCGATGGATGCGGATCCTTGATAACTGTCAGTCTTCTGCGGCAACTGATACCCCAGCGTCATCTGGGAAACCACCATGCTCTCTGCGGTGTCAGCAATTTCGACCGTATCCCAGGTGCCGACCAGGACCCTGTTGTTGTCCGCTGCGAACGCGATGTCGTAGAAAGATGATTTCGCAAGAGGGATCAAGGCCAGTCGACTCTGCGTGGCCAGATCAAAGACTTCTACGGCGTTGCCCTCTCCTTCTTTCTTGCGCGCCACCACGGCAAATTTGGTTTGGTCGGGCGACAGGGCGTACAAACCAATGTTGTGAATGTCGATGGTCTCAAGATGGGCCACGGGATGTCCGCTCGCTGCATCGCGGAATTCATGCCAATGACCGCCCACTATGCACCACACGAGAGATTCCGGAACAGTGGTGCGTCGAGGAGCCGCAAGGCCTTTACCATTGCCGGTCGCAGCGTATCGTCGGAGTACCACGGTCTGCTCGTTCTTTGCACCGAATTTGCCGCGGGGCAGGAAGGTCAGACGAGCATAGGTTCCAACGAATCCCTGCATCAGCTCACTGATCGACTTAACCTTCGACCCGGTGATGCGGAGCATCGGTTCGTTCTGGCCTTCGCCAAATGCCACGAGTTCGTCACCCGACCTTAAGACATCACTGGCCTCTGCTGATCCCCCTGACAGCAAGGACCTGATCAACAGCTTCCCGTTGCGTTCCTCCAGATCTATGCCAAGACTTCCCATGACGGGCATATACTGCGCCGGTATGACGACGCCCGACTTCACCTCCAGCAGCCGGGCTTCATCGGTTGAAATCATATACAGGCGTTGTCCGTCCCGTGTGAATCGCATGCTGAAAGGCGATGCCCTGAATTGGTAGAGGATTTCCCCTTCCTGAGTATCAATGAAATCCACGTGATCTGAAATCGAGATTGCCAGTTGCCGACCATCCGGAGAGAACGTCAGGGCGTGCAGGGTCTGAGGCGACCCATAAGAACTGTGATAGCGAAACGAATGATGCACAGGTTCGCCTTCACCGGCGAAGACCGAAGAGACACAGAAACACATGGTGAACCATAACGTACGCATGACCAGACCCCTTGCAAAAGCAGAAACGCGGAAGAATCGGAGACCCGTGTCTCCGCATTCAGGTGAAACACTTTGACAGCAAAGCGTTTCTGCTTCTCAAACGAGCGGTCGCCATTCGTTCTGCGTCGAATCAAAATGATTTCTTTTCGCGCAGACAAACCGTTCTCGGGACGTTCCCAAAGGCGAAGTGTCACGACACGACACTTCGAATTGTTTTCTGCCGGAACAGGAATTTCCGACAGACCATCAAACTGCCAGGAGGGCCATATGGGAACAACTCGATAACCTTTTAGGAGGGACTTTTTATGCGTCGTTCGAATCAAATCTATCGAGTCCTGCAGTCTCACAAGATTCTGCTCGACACAAGTTTTGCCATGCATCCAGGTTTCCCGAGATTCATTCAAAACTATGCTGCGGCATTCCGCCACAATCCCATCCTGATATCGGCCCTGGTACTTCGCGAATTGAGAAAACACGGTCGCGGATCCAGGGTCGATACCGTCGCCCGGAGCACTTTGGAATTGATGGCGTTTCTGATTCGATCACGGCAGGCTGAAGTTCGACACGAGGCATGCGATCGGTATCAGGATCTGGTGATTCTGCGAGTTACATTGCAGCACACGCTGGCTCACGAGATTGTCGTCCTGACCAACGACGGCAGACTGATGCTTGATTTGCGCTCGATGTGGAACTGCGAATCCGTCCGTTATAAGCGACGACTGGAAATCCTGAAAATTCACGACGACACACTCGATCCTTGCTCTTTTAAGAAAGCAGTGTTCCGTTGAAGTCATCTCCCAATGTCATCTTTTTTTGCCGAGGAATAACTCATGCCCTACTCGAATCAGCCGACGGCCATCGTAGTGATCGAGGCCGATACTACAATGTCAGCTACTGACGCAGCAGATGTCTCCCCTTGCGCGATGCACGCTGGGCGGGCTACAGCAAGCGTGACAACAATCAGTCCTGCCGCATCCTGGGTCGAACTCATCCTGCAGATCACGGAGACAGATGTCCGGAAATGGACCTGTCATTTGGATGCAAGCATCCGGATAAAGTCGTGGGAATCTCTGTAATGACGTGACAAACTGCTGGTCGGAAGTCTCTGATCGGAATTCCCTGGGCGGAGCAATGTCAGAGACGACGCTATGCCCCGCTCAGGGAATCTCCTCCGTTCTGTCCTCGGACCTGGCCAACTCTCGCAGTTTGCCCAAAGCTTCATCACGCATCTGAATTGCGAAAGCTGTGAATTCCCTGGCAGCAACCGAATCGCTGGCCAGCAATCGCTCCGCCTGTTCGATCACTTCAGGAAAACGTCTGGCTGCGGCAAGGATCTGCAGTTCTGCATCCACGAATGCCGCTGGTGATGATGGAGGGATTGACTTCCGGTAGCGATCAATCAGCTGGAGGGCCGCGTCATATTCGCCGTTCATTTTGAGGATGTTCTGGATTCTTTGCACCATGACAGAATCCAGCTCATCGGTTTCGTCGACCCAGCGAAGCGCAAGGGCTCCTGCTCGACTGAGCTCGGATTGATCCATTTGTCCAGGTGGAAAGTAAATTCCCATATGGCACATGGCCGCTTCATAAAGTATGCGCGACTTCAAGCGTGGAAAACGCCTGCTTCAACTCAACGATGTCTGTGACCAAATCGGAAACGGAATTCGTATTGGAGTCGAAATCAAACGATAGGACGGTTTCAGAGATTCGTGTCAGCAGCAAAAGAAACTTCTCCTGAAATTCCCGGTCCCTGGCTGACAGCAGATCCATAGATATGAGACGGTCCACATGCCATTCCACTTGCCGACGATCCCCGCGAAAGGCAAGGGCCAGTCCCTCCGCCAGCTCGACATCGACGCTTCTCGGGAACAGCAGTCGTGCCTGCTCAATCTGCCGTTGGAGTCTCTGCGATCGCCCCTCCAGCAGCAGCAATGTGATCAGCATTTTGCGGGAGAACTCGTGCTGCAAAAAATCCTGAATCACTTCATTCAGAATCTGAATTGCATCGGACCGCGTGCGTGCCAGCAAACAATCCAGGTACCCAACGTCCTCGCACCGACCCGTTGACTCGGACGAGGCGGTTCCTCATTGCAGATGATTACGCATTTTTTTGCGACAGAGTTTTCCAGAAAGTCGCGGTCCGCGATTGGCGGGGTTCCGGTCAACAGCAGGTAGAGATGTCCCGATGAATGTGCAGACCTGATGGGCGTGTTGAATCGTTCGGCATCGCTGCAGAACAAGGTGAGCCGTTCATTGATCGTCAGTCGATGGTCATCGCAATGCCTGATGATCGACGTCCCGGAGACGTATTTTATCGCCACGAAAGCGTGCCCGCTCTCTGTCACGCCGGCTTTTTATACTGTGGCAATGTTGGGATGGTTCATCAGTGCCTGAGCCTGCCGCTCAGCTTCAAATCGCAGGCGATACTCTGAGGAACTCTGTCCGCGACGCTGAATGACCTTCAGGGCGACCGTTCGACGGATCGGGTGCAGCTGCTGGGCGATAACGCCGGTGTCGAGCCTTAATGTCCGAGCATTTCGAGCCACTCCTGCAGAATCTGTCGCGACCGTGGATCGATCCAGGGAAACTCCAGCAGACGGCAGACCCGCGGAATGAATCGGCTGTCCGGATCACTGCTGATTCGCTGATTCCATCGCAGTCTGGCAATGGCAATTGCCAGTCCATAAATCAGCATGGTGACGTTGGGAGGAAAGACGTTGGTGGATCTTGCTGCGCGACGACTTCCGGTTTGT
>JAYUVA010000114.1:0-6327 GCA_043754375.1 Candidatus Kuenenia sp.
ATCTGCCTTCCGAGTTGTCGCCTGAACCTGATTCCGGCGCTCGCGGGCATGGCCAAAAATTATGCCCGGCTTGCCATCAATTTGATTGCACCCGCGGGCCTCGTAGCCACATTGTTCGGCGTGCCGGTTGATGCTAACAGACGCGAGATAAACGAGTTCTGAACGAAGGCTGTTGGGTCTGTCGAAAAACTGAAGGTGCATGACTCCTGCATCGGAAGACGTGATGCCTGACACCCTGCATGAGGAACTGGGACTTCTTTCGCTTGAACAATTCTGGTGCGACCTCGCCCCGCTTCGGGAATCCGCCTGTTGCGGAGCCGCTTGTCTGGTGGTGCGGGAAGGATGGTCAGCAACGGTCGTCATTGCCGGACTTAGGCACTGCTCCCCGCTCTTCGCTGGATTTCTTCGATAAGCACTTTCGCCTCTTTTAAGCCGACGTCAGTAGCTTCGCGGTAATGTTTGATCGCCTGGATCTTCTCTCCGCGTTGAAGGGCTTCAGTGACTTGACGAGGCAGATCCTTGTACGGATCAAACTCGATGCCAGCCTGCCTCAAGAGCAAGTCAAGTTTGGCATCGAGCCGCGAAAGTGCTCCGATACGCCTTTCGATGGCGACGAGTCGTAACAGGACAATCACAACCACCACTACCGCCAGGGCGGAAGCAATTCCCGATAATTCGATTATGCAAACCTCGATTTGGCGACGTCTTGTCGCAATTGCGGCTGACAGATCGCGATCTATGCGGCTACCGGTAGGCGCACTTATAGATCATGCGTTGAAATCTGCTCCTGCGTGAATCATCAGGGACGTATGCGGATTCTATTACTTCCATGCTGTAGTGGGCAGCCTACCGAGTGCAAAGTGTACTGTCACCAGATTCTCGTACCCCTGTTTCTTTTTGCCCATCGCGTGCAGTTGCTACACGATCAGGCGCCGGGATCTCCGGTCGCTGCGCCGCAGTCGCTCTCTTCATGCGTGTGCCGGCTGGCTCCGTTCACTTGTCCTGTTCTGCCTCCGGCGACTGGGCATACGAGGAACTCAGGGCCAAGCGAAAGCCCAGGTCTGTAAGCCGGGCCGACGGGCCGTCGAAGTTACGGAGCGTGGAATGGCTGCTCACGGCGGAATGTCTGTAGCCGCCGCCTCGAAACTTCCGGTGCGATCCACCAGTTTGTGTCAGATCCACCAAGTCCCAGCACCACTCCCTTACATTCCCATGAACATCGTGCAAACCCCACGCATTCGGCAGCTTTTCACCGCACGTCGCCGTCAAGAGCGATGACGTCTGGCCATAGAGTGCCTGCAACGATTCGTCATTGCCACTCGAAAACGCCGTTGATGTCCCGGCGCGACACGCATATTCCCACTCCACCTCACGAAGAAGGCGATATCCAGTCGCTCTCGGACTCAGACGCCATGCGTCATACCCATTTGCAGTATTGCTCATTTCCTTTGCGCCTGTTCGACTAAAACACGGCTTCAAACCCTCGCGCTGACTCAGCCAGTTACAGTACATCACCGCGTCGTACCAACTCACCCCCTGAGCGGGATGGTCGACCGTGGGACTCGTAATCGCAGCAACTCCTGTCCAATCTACTGGCTTTTCAGAGCGCGGATAGTTCTCGTCGTTCATAAACTGCTCAAACTGCCCGCGTGTCACTTCCCGATCACCAACCCAGAATCCGCCGCTGTTTATCCCTTCCATCTCTGCCAATACTCTTCGAAACCTGCGGTCACTATGAAGGACCACAAAATCTGGATCTTCTCGAGCATTATCTGCGTTTTGGTAACCTTGCGAAACGGCCCTCTCGAAAAGCTCGATAGCCCTATCCATAAATCGCTGTGACTGGTCGGCGTCAGTCGCTGAAGTTGCTTGTGCGCAACGGGCAGCAGCACACGCAAGGTTGTACAGTGTGGTCTGATCTGCAGAGGCATCGCTGGCCGCACTCTCCAACTGTCGCGATGCCTCTGGGATGTCGCCAAGCCATGCGGGAACCTGAATCTCCATGTAGGACCTGAAGGATGCTGGAACCTCCTGTTCCAGATACCTGACAAGCGACTGTCTCGCATCGTCGGCTTTCCCAATGCGTGCCAGCGTCAGAGTTCGATATTGCAGGGCAGTCGATAACGCCTCACTGGAGTCGATTTCCACGAGGAAGTTGAGATCTTCCAAGGCACGGTCGAGGCTTCCTACTTGAAAGTACGCAGTCGCTCGCTCCAGGCGAATTTCAGGTTGTTCCAACGCTGAATTGCCTGCCTTCTCGAGCTTCACGAGCTGCTGACGATACTTTTCCAGGGGATCTGATATCGCGGTGGATGCTGCGGCAGGTGATGGCCAAATACGCAGCATGGTGGCTCCACTGGTTTTCACCACGAACCAATCCCGCTGCGTTGTAATTTCATGTGGCATCGGGATTTCGGGAAGTGGTAGCTTCCAGTGCCGCAGGAGCCAACGAGCCGCACTGTGCGTCGATGTATCTCCCTGATCCACAAACCACTGTGAGGCGAGCGATCGCCATGATTCTTTGTCTGCGTCGATCACCTTTCCAACGGGGATCTGACCTACACCGAGACAGATTCCGGATCGTAGTGCCGGGCTGTCACTGTTCTTCACTGCCTCCAGCACGGCCTTCAGATCACTATCCCAGCGGGGAAACTCAGCAATGAATAAAGTCCGCAGTTCCGGATCGGGCCGGTTTTCGAACCCGCAGACATCCCGGGCAGGATCCGCATCACCCAGACTAAGTGCGGCGATCGCCAGTTTTGCTTTGCGACGCCACAGGGATTTAACGCTGCATTTCAGGGCCGCGGCTTTCAAGGCTGCAACGGCGTTCATGGGATTGGCCTGCAACGCCGTCACGTAATTGCGTGTGTCAGCCTCGGCGATACCGTCAATCCGCGATACCAGATACTCGGCATCCAACTCGCCGTAACTGGCCAGGGCAAAAGCCAGCGACAGTTTGTGATGAACATTCGTAGCGGAGGTGTAGCGCGTCTGCAGTTCGGGGAGTACAAGCGTCTCCGGCAGTTTGCGCAACTCTCTGATATTCACCGGGACCACTGAGCCAAGGTTATTCTGCAGAGATTCCGCCGCCACTCGCGTCTGTTCCTCGAGATTCTTCCAGCGTTCCGCCGAAGCCCACTGCTGGATTCCGGTCCCGACAAGCAGAATGGACAGGAATACTCCACCCCACATGGTTCCGTGCGCCCGAGCCGATTTTCGCATCATCGCCCGTTGCGAATCGGTCCATCGTTTCTTGTTCGTCAGGACGCTGATGCTGAGCCATTCGCCCACCGTGGGAAGCTGCTTGTTTTCTCGCTTGGCACTCCAGATGACTGACCTCTCCTCCAGTTTCAGTTCGGCTCGCCCGCGACGGGTTTCCTTTTGTTTGCGCGTCAGCCATTCCCGCAGCGACGGCACCAGATAGTCATGGGTGAGTTGAAAGTACCGCTGGGAGGTACTCGGAGGGCTAACGTCCTGCCGCTCGAAATCTTCGAATCGAACACCTTCCGGGTTGGTGGGTGTGATGAGCCGGATCCCGCTGTCCAGGATACGGATCAGATCATCGAATTCTTTGGGACGGCTGGCATAGCCGGATGCTGTCAGGAGTTCGTCACGGGATTTCATTTCACCCTTGATGTCGGTGCCGGAATTCGGCAACAGAGCCCGCAGGACCGCACGGGCGGCTGTCTGGTGATAACGGCGTTCGGGAGGTGCGGTGGAGGCACTGAATGTTTCTTCAAGGAATGTGACGCCAATCCCCGATGTACCGCCAACTTCTTTCAGCGTCGCTGGTGTCCACGTCCTGCCTTTCATCATTTCGGCAAACAGCGCCAGTCGTACGCAGATAACCTTGCCTTCTTCGGCCAGTCCTGCAACCGATTGCTTGAGAAAGTCTTTTTGCACTTTGGAAGTCTGCCCAATGTCATCAGATACGGTTCCAAATGCGCGCCCAAACGCAGCCAGCACCTTCTCGGCGTGGCGAGTGGGAAAAAGATCAACCGCAGCCGAGTTCTGTCCTTCCAGCAGTCGAATTTCCAACTCCCGCAAGAAGCGGGTCGCCGCCATCCAGAAGTCATCCCGCACCATCACAATGCACTGGACTCGGCCCCCATCACATTGCCGCAGGGCTTGCACCAGTTCACTGTTTTCGTCTTCTTTCTTCGCATGCATCCATTGCTCAAACTGGTCGAGCACAATCAGCAATTTTCTACCGACCGGGATACCTTGGCCTCGCCGCAATGCCGCCAGTGTGTCTTTCAGGCTCAGGTTGTCTTCGAGGCCCGGACAGCGTTTTCGCAAACCATGCAATAGGCGTGTTTCAGTTTCCTCCGGAGTGGCTTCGATGTAGACGGCGATGACATCCTCGGAAAGCCGAGGCAGCAGCCCCGCCTTGACCAGCGATGATTTGCCGCAACCCGATGGTCCATAGATCAGCCCGACCGAAAATGTGTTATCGGGATCGGTCTCTTCAATGCGTGTCTTCCAGAACCGCAGACTGTCGGGAAGACCATTACGATCTCTTGCACCAGGGAGCAACTCCAGAAAGAAGTCCGCATCGTGGGCGTCGAATGCGCGAAGGCCCTTTGGCACGATCCTGATGGGCTGGTTGTCCGAAGAACCCGTACCAGTCGAGGCCGATAGTGGAGTTACGGGGCTCACCGGAGTTGAATCAGGTGCGGTTGCCTGGGTCTGGGCTGCGACCCCGCCCGGTGTCGATCCCCCCTGGATCACAGTGTGTTCCGTCAGGAAGAGCCGAAGGTCGTCGGCCATCTCGTAAGCTGAGGAATAACGATCCGCAGCTCGTTTCGACAACGCCTTAAAACAGATTCGCTGAAGTTCCTTCGGCAACTTCTCGTCATACTGCAGAAGGGGCTTTGGCTCGTCGCCTGTGATTTGTTCCTGCAGTTCGAAAAGAGTGTCGCCCCGGAACGGCTGGCGACCGGCCAGCAACTCGTAGAATACTACGCCCAGACTGAAAATGTCTGACCGCCCATCGACCCGGTGGCCTTCGCCCCGGGCCTGTTCGGGACTCATGTAGGCGGGCGTGCCAGCATACTTCGGTCCCTTGCCGACGTTTTCTTCTCGCAGGGCCAAACCGAAATCGACGACATACGGTTTATCGTCCTTGCCGATCAGGATGTTGCCGGGCTTGACGTCTCGATGCACGAGTCCCTGCTTGTGAGCGTAGTGCAGAGCCTCTGCAACGGTGGCGACCAGTTCGGCAGCTTCCCGATATTTCAGCCTGTGCTGCCTGAGCTTCGCCGAAAGATCGACACCTTCGATGTACTTTGAGACGACGTAACACGGGCAGTCTTCCGTACTGCCGACATCATGCACTGGCACGATGCCGGGATGATCAAGATTCGCCACTGTCCGGGCCTCGGCCAGATACGCTTCAGCATCTTCCGGTTTGGAGATCAGTTTGGCGTGCGGCACTTTCATCGCAACGCGACGATTCAGCTGGTCGTCGTGTGCCAGATAGACCAGTCCAAAACCGCCTTTGCCGAGCACTCTCTCGATCCGGTAGCGCCCAATGCGCAGTGGATGCTCAGCGGGTGTACCACCCCCCTGAGAGATCGGATTTCCTTCCGGGTCCACCGTCAGATCATTGGGATTCTGGTTGTTCAATTTGTCATCCGATGTGTGCCGAAATATCGATCGCAAGCCAAGGGGTTCATTGTAGCAGCAAGCAAACTGAAAAGTCTCACGCAGCTGCCGGTCGAACCGTGAGAAGATGAATCGGTCCAACAGCCACGCCGGCCCGTTCGGTCAGCCATTGAAGGTCAATCAGCAAATACTGCCCCTCAAACTGTCTGTCGCTTCGCCACGTCGAACCGAAGCACTCAATAATCTGATCCGCGAGCCCTTGAACCACGATCGGGTGCGCCGTCAAACGGACGGCAAATGACCTCTAAAGATGCTGTAACGGTTGTCTCCCGCATGGCGCGAATGAGCTCCCGCCAAAACCACTCATGTGGGCGTGTCCTGAGTGCGCAGGCGGATCAGAACGGTACACCGTTCACTATTACGTCGAATCAGGTTTGAATGCCGCGAAAACCGAACCACTGCGGGAAATTTATCACGCAACCCACTCACAGCTCCGTCGGGATTCCCGGTCGCTCAAGCACTGGTTCCGGGTTCTTCGGCATCGCTCCGCGTTTGCCACTCCGGATCTGCCGACATGTCCCGTCGTGCAATTGCAGACGATCCGCGAATCGTCGTGTCAAGCAGTCATTCACCGCGCGAGCGAAGCTGATGCTGCAACTGCTCCGCCATGTCATGCAGCTGAGTATCATTGTATCCGACTAATTCTTCTGCCGTGGATGG
>JAYUVA010000115.1:0-3434 GCA_043754375.1 Candidatus Kuenenia sp.
TCCATCATGGCTTCGTCGTACACATTCAGCGTGGCTTTGTTGATGAGTCCAACATGGATCCCCTGAGCTTTCAGCTTGATCAATGCGTCCAGCGACCGATACACGGTTTCGCCAAACGACACAATATATCCGTCCGTGCCTTCACGGATCACTTCGTCGCGACCAGTGACGAACTTATAGTCGTCACCATAAATAAGGGCACCGTCTTCTGTCAGCAGATCCGGCACACCGGACCGCGTGGAGAAGATAAATCGCAATCCTGCGTCACCATAGATCTTTTTCATGCAGGCTTTGAATTGATGCTGATCCGCCGGAAAATACAGCCGTGTGGTGTCACGACCTTCATCCGGAAGCCCGTTGGCAGCAAACATGTTGTTCAGACCGAAATGGCAGGTATTGTCCGCCATTTCGTCACAGCCAGCGTGCGAAAAATGAGCCAGCACATTGGCCTGATTCAGCCGTGCCATCGTGATTTCTGACACGATCATTTCCAGAAACGCTGAGAACGTTGCGAACACGCCCTGTTTGCCGGTTTCGTAACCGAAGCCAGCCGCCGCTGAAAAATTTCCTCGTTCCATAATGCCGCCGCGCACGAACACCTCCGGATGAGCGGCACGCACATGATTCAGGCCGCACGATCCTTCCAGGTCACAGTCGAACACGCGCACGGATGCGATTCGCTGAGCTTCGGACATCGCATCCAGAATCTCATTAAGAAACTTGCCGAACAGATCGCGGTTCTTGCCGACGTTCTTGCTGCAACTGCCTTCATACGATGGACCGGACGGACCTTTTTTGACACTGTTGAGATATTCGACGGCAGCCGTCTGGCCTCGCCCAGTGAGATATTCTTTGGCCAGGGACACTTTGATCACGTCGTGTCCGTGAGCGCTGCCCTCAAGCCCTTTGATTCCCACGCACATTTTGCGTCGATTGATCAACGCAATCGGCCCCGTTGCGGTGACTGCGGCACACATGCGGGCATAAAGCGAATCCAGATCTTCGCCGTCACCGATATCGATCTTCAGACCGTGGCCTGCAAGAGTTTTGGAAACGTCGTAACCCGGCAGATAGTCCGATGGATGACCGGCGATTGTGACGTCGTTGTCGTCAATCAGCAGCTTCACGTTCAGGTTCTGAGCCACCGCAAGGCGGGCCGCTTCGGCATCGTCGCCTTCCATCTGCGCACCGTCCGAACCCAGCATGAAAACGACCTTGCCCGGGTTGGCAATCGCGACGCCATTGACAAACGGCCACATGTGTCCCAGTCGGCCCGACGAAAACTTCACGCCGGGTGTAAAACCGCGTTCCGGATGTCCCGGAAGATGCGACAGGTATTCGCGGTAGTGGTACAACTTTTCGACCGGCAGATCGCCGTCGAGTACGGCCATCAGGTACTGCGTTGCCACGCGGTGGCCAGCTTCGTCAAAGAAGATCGGCAGGACATCGGGCGTTCCTCCGTCGGCCGCATGTTTCATAAAGCCGTGCATAATACAGACTTCAGGAACAGTATCGAAAGGGCCGCCCGTATGGCCTCCCAACCCCTTGGCATCCGCAATGGCAGTGAAGAAGACGATGGCGTCGCGGCAGATCTCGATATTCTTCTTGAGTGTTTTTCGCTGTTCCACCGTCAGTTTCGGATTCTTCGGATCCAGTGGCAACGCGGAATACTGGCTCAGTGGAATTGGAAACTCATCTGCCGCAGACATCTTGAAACTTCTCCTTCACTTTTCGACTGAAACACAAAAACCGTGAGCCGCAAGGCGCTAGCGGAATGTTGATTGAGTGTACATAGTCAACAATTTTGTTTAACCCTGAGCCGCAGGCGACGGTTTCCGGTCACGCCATCGCCTGCGGCTCAGGGTTAAACGATGAAATCAACAGTCCGCTGGCTGCGGGTAATTTGCCTGCAAAAACCGGCGGCTAGCGCCATGCCGCTCACAAGAACAGCGGTATTCAGACAGGCTCCCAGTAGAGACGAAGTATGAATCTCCGGAGTGGAAATGCAATTCAACCGGGAAGTTGTCCCGAATCCGCTGAAAATCCATCTGGCTGATTGAGAATTGGACCGTGGCGAGTCGCACTAACTCATCGGAATGAATCGGCGGACGAGCGACGCGGGGGCGATCAGCATGATGACCAGCACGGCGTTTTTGACGTCGCCGGTGAGACCGAAAACCATGAGTGCATCGAGAAAGATGATGCACAACAGCATGAGTCCCACGGTGCGTTGAATACGAACAGGCTGCGGGTTGCCGATGACAATGGCAGCCCGCATGAGGATGTTCAAGCCGAGTATCAGCAGCGCCATCTGGCTGCCGGAAATGGCTTTTTCCGCGCCGGAACCTGTCACCAGCCATACATCCAGACCGATTCCGCAGAGCATGATTCCGACACCCGTGAGCAAACCCGTGGAGCTGCTCTTCCCCGCTTCGTTGCGGGCAAACACCGTAACGCCCAAAATGTAGATTCCAAGTCCTGCCGCAACGGTCATCGGAGTCGTCTGCCACACGGATGTCATCGTCGTGGCCGCACTGGCACCGAGCATCAGGTTGAGGAATCGGCACGTCCCCATTCCCAGCGGCGCAACAAAAGTGGATTTCAGACAGCCATCGTACAGCAGCACGACGGCGACAATAAGCCCTCCGATCAGGAGACTCCCCGGCCCGACGGCCGCAGCACAACCTACACCGATGATCAGCAGTAACGCACCGAAGATTGAGGCCGCTTTGCGTGAAATGCGACCGGAAGGAATCGGACGCTCGGGCCGTTCGATGGCGTCGAGTGCTGCATCGAAGACATCGTTCAGCACCATGCCGCCCAGATACAGCCCGGCGCTGGAAATCAGCAGCAACCAGAGATCAGTTTGCTGCGGAAGTCTGGCAGGCGTCAGTTGGTGGGTGATCAGATAGCCGCACAGGATATTTGACAGAGCTGTGAAGACCGTGGGAATCCGCATGAGCTGCAGCCATGCGAGTGGCGTGGCTTTGGGTGCGATGGTTTGAGTCGGGGCGATGTTTTGGGTATTCACGGTTTCGAGTTGGATTCTGATTTGTGGAACGATTCGACATCCATTGTTCATCGGCCCAACGGGCCAGCCCTATGTCAGCCCGGGGCAACGCCCCGGGTTCGACCAACAACAAGGCGCATAGTCGCTGAACCCCAACGGGGTTTTACAACAAAGCCTGGGGTCGCCGTGACACCGGCGCACCCCAGGAAAAACGATACAAATCCCTTTGAACCCCAACGGGGTTCCACAGTCCAATTGCCTGTTTGGGTTCAAGAATCGGGGGATGTGGAACCCCGTTGGGGTTCGGATCAATTCCAATTCCTTGACCTGGGGTGCGCCGCAAAGCGGCGACCCCAGGCTTTGTTGTGAAACCCGTTCCGGGTTGAATCACACGATTTCCCTACAAATAATCCTTCACGGCGTT
>JAYUVA010000116.1:0-4528 GCA_043754375.1 Candidatus Kuenenia sp.
AACAATCCTATGTCGGATGGACATTCCTGTTCGTCGTATGGCCATGATCTCGGACATGAATGTCCAAGCTAAAGGAGGCAAGGGGTTTCAGGCTTTGTGAGGCGCGATACCGGTGTATTCCTCGGTCGTCAGTCCCAGGGTGTATTCCACGGCATGTGAATCGAGGCCAACGGAACGCATTTCTTTCCGCCATTGATTCATGACGTTTCCAATCACAGTCCGCAACGGATTGCGGTGGCCGGAATGGATCAATTTCGTGATTTCATGTCTGCAGTGAAACAAGTGCTGGAGGAACGAGCGGCGCGGATCGGAAAGCCCTACACCTGCGGCATTCAGATAACGACTCACCGTTGTCCACGAGAAATCATGGCTTTTGCCATTCATCTGCTGGAAGTTCCGTGTCAGCATCGAATAACTCAGGTCCTCCTGCAGTTGTTCGTCCCAGAAATGATGGAGGTTATGCCACTTTTCCAGAATCACGATGCCAAGACCACGAGCCATCGGATGCCGCCACTGCAGCTTTCCGTGTTCAGCAAGGTATGTGGGAATACGGTCGTACCAGTCGCGAATCAGTTCCGGAGTGATTTCGGCACCGCCCTGCGTGACGAGATACTTCAGCAGGGGAAGCGCGGGGACTTCCTGCCCGCATTCGATCCGTTTCAGACGTCCCGGCGTAAAGCTGAAACGGCGATCTGATTCATCGTGCAGCAATCGCGACAGTGGAATATATCCGCCATGGCGATCCTTCAGCCGGCCGATAGTTTGACTCACGGTCACGGGGGAAGAACTCAGTTCGGCCAGTCGAGCTCGTGCTGCGCTGACTTTGCGAGCAGGAAACGTCTCGATGCACTGGACGAGACGTCTGGATTCTGCAGCACTCAACTTTTGAATTCCACGCTCGATCAGCAGGATGTCCGACCGTGAGTATCCCGAGATCTCGGCGAGTTGCTCCGGAGTCACGCCGCAGAGAATGCGATGAGCCCTGACCGGCGATCCGTGGGCTCCGCTGCCTTTATGCAACAGCCGCTGCGCAACACCTTCAAGGAAAAGTCGGGTGAGGAAATCCTTCTGGCTTTCGGCAACGGCGTGAGGGACGGTGCCGTTGGGAATTGTGGCCGTGTCACTGGCGACAAGGTCGATGGCGGCCTTCGCGGGAGCCTGACCCGAGAAACTGTTTTCCTGATACATGCGGCGAATCTCTGCGGACGGACGGTAAGTCTCCGCGCGATTGATTTTTTTTGCTTTTTTCTTTTTGCCCGGAAGAACGTTCCTTAGTTCCGGAGGTCGAACCCGCAGCAGGCTGGCCAGCATGTGATTGCTCCAGCCGTTCTCCGCGCAGATGCGCGGAAACGCGGTGGCAAAATCTTCCCGGCAAGTCGAGCGATCCCAGGCGGCCTGCCAGTCATGCTGCAGCGACGGCAGTTCGCGTTTCGGAATCACTAACTGCGCCACATGACGAATCTCGTCGAATCGGACGAGGTGCCCATTATTCATGTCCTGCGCCGTTCTTTCACTCACCTGCAGATGTTTGCGAATCGACGAACTCGACATTCTGAGCCCGGGATATTCGAGCTGAATGGCCACGATCAGGCGGACCAGAGGAGACGGCACACCACGTTTCAGCAACTGCTCAGACTTTCGCTGTTTCCAGATTTCTGCGGCGGCGGCGAGATCATGACCGAGATGTGTTCCGATCACTCGAACCTCCTGAAAGTCCGGCACCATGCCGACTTCACGCCGCTGCCACAGCGTGCCGTAAGCGAGTGCCACACGCTGTCGATTGGTCCGGCGCGACGCTTCTTCAAATGCTGCGTGACCAGTTTGGTACATCCAGATGCGATAGAGACCATCGACCGTCGAGCGCAACGAGCGCCCGCGATCGTCCTGCTCCGGGACCAGCAGCTTGAGCAGTCTTGCCGAGGCCAGGTGCAGTTGCGACTTCACGCGAGAGGATTGTCCAGGTTCTTTGGTGGCGAGCCGTTGCCAGGTGCGGTAGACACGGGAAAATGATTCATGCTGTGGATGCCCGCCGGGCGTCTCGACATTCTTCACTGCGTGAAAGTGCATGCCCGCGACGCCTCCAAATTCATGCCGCCCCATTCGCAGCACCAAAACCCGCGTCTCGGCCAGCAGCAAAGCAATGGAATCCGAGCGGTCTTCATCGGATTCAGCAACGAGTGCCCTCGTTCGCCGCAGCGTGTCATTCAGCTTCTTAACGCGACGCAGGACGTGCCCGCCCAGGTTGCGAGTGGAAATCTCGGAATTGTCGTTAGAGGTGGTCGACATTAAGAGAATCACCTTGCGACGGTGTGGGCGGGAGTAGTGTGGCGGAGGAAGGATCATTATGATAGTCAAAGAAGTCCACACGATCCATTGACCGTTGCGTCCTTGTGCTCTGTCAGTCGTGTATTGATGTGTGCCACTGGCTCGGCCAGTGCTTCCTGCAAATGGGAGCACTGGCAAAGCCAGTGGCACACAACCCATCAATGAATGCATGACAGAACACTTGTCCCCGCCTCTTGCTCTCCCCCCCCCGCCAACCATCTGAGGAAGCACCCCCACTGTGCGACCTGCAATGAACATCCTGAAGGGATCCGGCAGCACCTGCGAGCCGAGTCCGTCGTTCGCCACACTGTACCGTACGCTGACTCGCTTTCTCGCGGATGTATTCCCGCCGGAGCAGAATCCGCAAAGCCAGTATCCCCCTGCGTCGGCTACGGAATTTGTATCACAGCGGTTTGCCAAGGCACCCGAATTTCATCGCCATCTGGCTTCCGAACTCTGGACGCTTCTGCGGGAGATCAGTCAGGACGGGAATCAGGTCAATCACAAGACGCTGCACGACCATCAATTTGCGCACCTGATCTGGGTGACTTCGTCGCTGACGAACGGAGTGGAATCACCGACCTCATTCTTCATTCAGGGAGCACCTGGCACCGGAAAAACACTGACTCTGGGAGTGCTCATGCAGGCCTGCATCCGGCTGCAGACACGGGGCCTGATGACGGGGAAGGTCGCCTACTGCACAGCGAAACCCTATCACATCGCCGACAAAGTCCGCGGTAAGGGGATGGCACAACGCCGTGTCCTGCGTGCTCCGCCGTATGAGCCAACCGACAAGGACATCAACCGCCGCCGCCTTGCACTCTGCCGGATGAATGGCGAGTTCATGAAAAAGTACTTTCCCGGCCCGGTCTGGGCAAGGTTGTTTGCTCAGCGACCTTCGACGGAAGACGCCGCTCGCAAGGTCATCGCAGGCTACCTGCAGTCGGCACAATTGCAGATTGAATCGTCTGACGAGGCCATGCTGTCGCAGGTCGTCAAAGTGCTGGCGTCGGTCGCCATCGCGGTGCGAGGTCCGTCCGGAACTACCGAACTGCTGACGTTTCCACCGATCCCGGATGCCGCCTGTCAGATTGTCTCTCACACGGGTGATGCGGCGTTTGCAATTCCGCCCGACTATCCTCTGTTCGCGCGAGAAAGCGTCGGAATCACGACGGCGCCTCGCGGTGAAGCTCATGTAATTCTCGAACCGGCTTCGGTCTTTACGAGTGTGCAGCAGATTGAACGCTACCGGGAGGAATTGCATCGGCACATCGAAGTGATCCTGTGCGATGAGGCGCAGCGGCGGCAACCGGTGGCGTTTCAGGAACCCGTGCTCTCCGCAGGATCCCTGCACATCCCCCTTGTGTTTGCCGCTGGCTCTCAGTGGTACGGAAAAAACTGGGATTGCCGTTCCCCGTTCCACAGCTTTCCCGAGTCCATCCGCAGGGGCATCCTGCCCGATCTCGGTGTCAAACTGTTCCCGTCGGCTGACGAAGTCCACTTTCCAGCGGAAACCGAAGAATCTCTGCAGCAACTGCTGACGTCTTTTTTTCGCCCGCTTTCGGCCTTTGAAGAACTTGGCATCTCGCAACCTTGCGATGTCAACACGCTCGTGGTTGTCCACGGTCGGCTGGTTGACACGGTGGTTGAGCGTTTGCGATCCGCGTACAAAGATCGCGGCATTGCGGCTACGGTCAGACCCTTTCATGGAGGCGAAGAGGATCGCGAGGCGTTGCAGATCTGGTTTGACACGCTGGACGCAGGCCCAAACGTACTGGTCTCAACGGCATCGATCGTGAAGGAATCTCTGGATCTGCTCAGCCTTCGCCACCTTGTGGTGGGTACACGAGTCTCGACGGACGTGCTTTATCACCTGATTGGACGCCTCGCGCACGGCCGCGGTCAGCGGCAGGG
Source organism: Candidatus Kuenenia sp. (assembly GCA_043754375.1). Taxonomy (GTDB): domain Bacteria; phylum Planctomycetota; class Planctomycetia; order Planctomycetales; family Planctomycetaceae; genus SXXK01. The sequence continues at coordinate 4,240 of JAYUVA010000116.1, forward strand.
CGTTGACCGGATGCTGGTCACTCTGCAGCAGTTTGCGAACAGTTCGCTCGCCGCAACTCCGTTTGTCGCCATCGACCATGGCCAAAAATTTTCAGACGACAGCTTCACGTGGATCAACGGCCACGCCTTGATGAGCGATCGTGCGTTTCAACGTGACAGGAAACGCCTGAAGGAAATTGACGACACCGTGAGAATCCCTGCGCATCGACACGGCAAGCGAGGCGAGGCGTCCGTGATCACGATGGCTTGTGGCAAATCGCTGCTGCCGGCTGACAACGGAAGGATTATC
>JAYUVA010000117.1:0-2681 GCA_043754375.1 Candidatus Kuenenia sp.
CCCGATTCCCCGACCAGCGCCCGTGACCACGATCACGCGTTCTTTGACTTCCATGACGTATTCACTTTCCGGAGTTCATAAAGCTTCTGGCGTCTTGTAGGCCGGACCAAGCGCAGCGCAGTTCCGGCAGGTGTCTGGCCATTGCCGGAACTGCGCTGCGCTTGGTCCGGCCTACAAGACGCCAGAAGCTTTATGAACTCCGGAAAGTGAATACGTCATGGAAGTCAAAGATCGCGTGATCGTGGTCACGGGCGCTGGTCGGGGAATCGGGGCGGCGATGTGTCGAGCCTTTGCCGAGGCCGGCTGCAAAGCCGTGGTGGTTTCTGATCGCGATGAGACTGCTGCGGCCACCGTTGCGCGAGAAATTGGTCCGCAGGCCGTCGCCAATCGCTGCAATGTGGCGATCGAAGCGGATGTGCAGCAACTCGTCGCGAGCACGATGGCACAGTTCGGTCGCGTGGACATCTTCTGTTCAAACGCGGGAATCACGGTAAAGGGCGGCCTGGAATCGACCAACTCGGACTGGCAGCGAATGTGGGACGTCAATGTGATGTCGCGTCTGTTTGCCGCGCGAGCGGTTGTGCCGCACATGCAGGAACGGAGTGAGGGCTATCTGATTCACACGGCATCGGCAGCCGGGCTCCTGATGGAGATTGGTTCCGCATCCTATTCTGTGACAAAGCATGCCGACGTCGCAATGGCGGAATGGTTGTCAGTCTGTTATGGACGCAGTGGCATTCGGGTGTCCGTCGTCTGCCCACTGGGTGTCGAAACCGATATGCTCGACGAATCCGATCCGATCCATCGCTATCTGCACCTGCATTCGATCACCGCCGACGATGCGGCGAGAAGTGTTCTGGAGGGAATTCGGCGGGAAGAATTCCTGATTCTGCCGCAGGCTCAGGTGGCTGAGTTCTTTGCGATGAAAACCGACAACTACGATCGCTGGATTCGCGGCTTTCAGCGTCTTCGGCAGAAACTGACGCGAGATCAGCATAATGAAACTTCGTGAAAAACTTTTCGGCAGCGTTCTTCTGGTCGTTGCCACCGCGACGTGCTGGAGAATCTTAACGCCTCATGATGCCGTGAAGGTCACGGCGACATTTGCAGATGAACGGCCCGCACCAACATTTCAGTTGCTCGATAAAAATGGACGACAGGCGAACCTGCAGAGCTATCTGCATCGCCATCGAATTGTGCTGGTTTTCTTTGACGCCAGTCGAGGACTCGACGGTGATCCACTGATGCGGCAAATCCGGAAGTTTGCACCGGCGATCAAACGGACTGGCGTCAGACTGATCGCGATCTCGACGCCACTGACACCTGAGTTCAAATCGCAGGCTGAGAATTTCCCCTTCCCGGTGTTGCACGACACCCGTTCCGGATACTCGGATTCCAGTTCGGTCAGGTGGGGCACGGCGATCCTGCCGTCGAAAGGCGCGGTGGCCGACATCAGGCCAGCAATGTTTGTGATCGAGCAAACAGGGCTTGTCGAATGGGATGGCGACAAACCAAAACCTGTCGATGATCCCGAGTTGTTCCTGACGCAGTTGATTTCCGGCAGTTAACCGAACTGGACATGACAGATCCTGCATTATGAAGAATCACAGAATTCGCCTGGCTGGGCCATGGGAATCGCAATTCATTGGCGACGACGGACAGCCTGTCGGAGAGATGATCCGCTGTCAGTTGCCGTTTACGCTGCCAGAATCACAACCTGAATCTGGTGTCATGCTGAATCGTGGTTTTCATTGCCCGACAGGCATCGACGACACCACCACGCTCCGGATTGTGTTGCTGGCGAACAAATGCCCCGATGTCTTACGGATCAACGGGGTGGACATTGCGGAATGTCCGGCCGGTCAGGATACGGAATTTGCATTCGAAGTCACGGATCGAATTGCAGAGTTCAATCAACTGAGTGTGTTGTTCAGATCGGCCGAATGTAAATCACCGACGACGCTGAATACTGCGTGGCTGGAAATCCGCGGATAATTCGTCAAAGTTGTGCTGGGCATCGAACTTGTGCGGAATCGCACAGGGTCTTCGTGGCTGGCACATTTGAAAACTCTGGCGTATGTGCCCGAGACAACGAATTCCTGAAAACAGACTTCCATGTCTCAGGTGAAGTCGATGCAGGAGAGTGAGGCGTGCGTTCTCGGCCAGCATTCGAATTCTCACAACAGTGCATCGAGTGCCGATTACCTGGCTGCTCCAAAAGATCCTGGCTTTGTCTGGACACACGGTGCCCCGCTCGACGAAACGTGGCGAATTACTGCTCAAACACACATGTCAGAGGATCTGGACTACGCGGCGGTCATGCGAGACCTTTCCGGAATTCTTCGGGAGACGACGCAGAATGCGCCCGGCCTGTGTTCAGCGTGACGGGAGCCGTTCCGTCTTCTACCGGGCTCAGACGGCATTGCTTGACAGTCTGGTCAACAGCCTCGCTCTTACCTTCGTGCTGATTGCCATCACGCTGCTGTCACCACCCGGAAGACTGCCCGCCCTGCACGGGAAAGATTGTGTGCATGGCGATGAAACACCTGAGAACTATGCACTATGCCTCTCGACTGCTGAATCTGGATTCGTCTTTGCGGCCACGTCGCTGTATCGGAAAGCATACTTCGTGATGTTCCTCCAGACCTTCATCTGTTTCCGAATCTCACCATAGATTTGTG
>JAYUVA010000118.1:0-4712 GCA_043754375.1 Candidatus Kuenenia sp.
CAACCGAATGAATCGCACGGAAATGACCGAGTCGCTTGACTCATCTGAATGACGGTTCCAATGCAACTTTGAACCCATCAACGCAACTCCGAATTCCCCAGAAATTCACCGTGTCGCCACTAAAATCCCAGAAGAACCAAAAAATCCAGCGAATTTGTTCGCTGCTGTCCCTCTGTGTCACGCGCACCCGTTCATTGTTCCCTTCCCCGAACGTGCTTGCAGTATTCATGGCGTGAGTCATTCCTGTTCTATGCCCGCCAGGTCTGAGATGTCTGGGCTGTTCAACTCGCAGGCCGGTTCGCGGCCATCGAGGCCCGAGTTGTCTCTGGGCGCATCGTATCCTGTCAGGAATCCTTTTCAACGGTAGTCAGATACAACGGTCGTCAGATGAACCGCAGCGGGACGGTGATTTCACGATCATTTCGGCCAGTTCTGCGGGCGATTCTCCACCGGTCGTTTCGAGCGGAGTGCATTCTTCGATGTTGCGAAACCATGTGTGCTGACGTTTGGCAAACTGTCGCGTTGAGATTTTCATCAGAGCGACAGCTTTTTCCAGTGATAAGGTTCCCTCAAGATGCTGGATAAGTTCCTGATAACCCAGCGCTTGTCGGGCCGTTCGCCCCGGAGGTGGTTCGGATTCCAGGAGCAAACGTGTTTCTTCCAGCCATCCAGCTTGCAGCATCATGTCGATGCGTGTGTTGATGCGTTCGTGCAGCCACGGACGAAGTGGCTGAATCCAGACAACACAGGCTGGTCGATCTTCCCGTGGTCGCGGTCGATGGTGCTGATCTTCTGAGAGCGGTTTGCCGGTCAATTCAAAGACCTCGATCGCTCGGATCAATCGCCGCATGTCATTGGGATGCAGACGCTCAGCGGTCACGGCATCACGCTCGGCCAGTTGCGCGTGAAGCCACTCCGGGCCATGCTCGACAGCCAGTCTCTCCCATCGATTTCGCAGATCCCAGTCGGCTTCCGGCCCCTCAAACATGCCTCGCAGAATTGATCGCAGATAAAGTCCGGTGCCGCCGACAAACAACGGCACGAGCTCCCGCGATGCGATGTCATTTGCCGCGTCATGCGCCAGCCGCACAAATTCTGTGACACTGAAATCCTGAGCGGGGTCGGCAATATCAATCAGATGGTGACGAACAGACTGCTGATCGGCGACCGATGGTTTGGCTGTACCAATGGTCATGCCGCGATAGACGGCCATCGAATCCAACGAGATAATTTCGGCGTTTAACAGGTGCGCCAGTTGCAGCGCGGCGGCTGACTTTCCGGACGCAGTCGGGCCTGCCACAAACCAACATTGCTTCAGCAGTGAGACGGGAAATTGCATAGTCTTCAACGAGGCCATGAATTGAGTGTCAACAAAGTGCCATTCGCCGAGCCGTTCCAGTCCTGAGAGATCCTGACTTTCATGGTACAGTTCCCGACAGTACAATGTGGCGTGTGTCCGGGATTTTGTCAGGGGTCGCGCGAAAAACACCATCATTCCTGCCATGATCATCGCTGATTTCAGAAACGACGGCGGCATGGACTGGTGCTCACGACGACAGCGATTCACAGCGCACCTCCGTTTTCAGGTTGTTCAGAGGCGATTCGATGACTAAAAAAACGGTGCTGAGTATCGGCCAGTGTCGACCCGATCAGGCTGCAATTTCACACTACCTGACATCGCACTTCGGCGCTACCGTGCTGACGGCCGATCTGGCAGCGGATGCGTATCAAGTGCTGAAGGCCCATACGATCGATCTGGTCCTCATCAATCGCAAGCTGGACGCCGACTACAGCGACGGCATGGAAATTCTGGAGCAAATTCTCGCTGATAAGACGACGGCCATACTGCCGGTCATGTTGGTTTCAAACTTCGCGGAATGGCAGGAAAAGGCCGTCGCGATGGGCGCGACATACGGCTTCGGCAAAGCAGAACTGAACCGTCCCGAAACGAAGCAACGACTCCGAGCAGTACTGGAGTAATTCGTGGCCGCGACGACTAATCAAGCACTCGGGCGTTTTCGATCTTGTACAGCCGAGGCAATTCCGAACCGTCGCCTTCGTTGTCGATGCGGAATGTGCCTTCCACATCAAATGGGCGCTGTTCGATATAGTCTGACGACTGACCCTCTTCCAATTTCACGAAAATCACGTCGTAGATTTTCGGCATTCGCTGAAAACAGCAAATTCCGTTGTCGCGGGCCAGCGTGAATGATGTCAGACCTTTCGGCACAAACTCGGGATACATCCAGCCGCGAATACGAATCTGCTTGCCATTTAGCGCTGCCAGCCATTCCGGAAAATACTCCGCAGCATTCGGAGGCACCGGTTCCATGTTGAGAATCTTCAGCAGATCAATGTCGTCATAGCTGATCCGTACAGCGTCGGTCCCGCGTTCACGCCGAAACGACTTTTCAGGAATCAGCAGTTCGATCCTGTTCGCCGACTCCGCCGACTTCGCCGCATTGTTATCGATTTCCGGCGTGTCTGCGCGACCGATAAGTCCGGACTGTGTCGAGACAATGGATCGTGTTTCTGTCAAAGAATTTCCAGCGACGCTGCTCTCACGGCTGTCAGGCTGACCTGCAGGATCAACATTCCTGTCGGTCGTTGAATGCGATGCAGGTTTGACACTGGTGTCGTCGGATGACTTCGCCGCAACGCCGCCGGATTCAGGTCTCAGAACATCCTGCGGCGTTGAATCTGTTGCGTCGGCAGCCTGCATGTCCACTGTTGCGGCGTTGTGCAGAGGGGCGGCGGACTGCTTCTGATTCTCTTCGAATTCCGACGGAGTTGTCTGCTTATAGCTGACGTAATCACCATCGCCGCTGTTGCATCCGGCAACAGCGGCAAGGGAGATCAGAATCGTCGAAGCGGCCGTTCGTTTCTTCATGCTGTGTCCATCCCAGACCTGTGAATTGCTGTCTTAAAACCTCGTCCATGCTTCTTCGACAAGTTCGACATTTTTCATTGTATACACCGGAGCGTAGTCGAAATCATCCGGCGGCCCACCCTGGCCTGCTCGAACATCCGCTTCCAACACGCCAGCAACCGCCACCATCCCGATGTAACTTTTTGTTACCATCTGGAACTTCTCTTGTTGGTATTCGTCCTTAGCCACAAGTTGTTTCTTTGCTTCTTCAGAAATCTCAACCACCGACATCCCCGAGGCACGCCTTGAAATCTCCGGACGATCTGACGACGATTTGAGAGAAGGCAGTGTCACAATAATGTAGTCGTGCGATTTTGGTTTACCGCCAAAGCAGCATTCTCCATTGTCCTTGAGCAAAATAAACTGTTGCAGGCCTTCGGTTGCCTGTGTCGCATACATGAAACCCTTCAGATAAATCTTCTTGCCGATCACCGCTGCGACTTCGGGGGCCAGTTTCCTGTATCCGCCGACAAAAATAAACTGCTTTTCCGCCACATCTTTTTGAAAGTTCACCCGTTGATACCCTTCCGGGACTTCATGCTGGTAGTCGTACGACATTTTTGCCGAACCGAGGCAGAAACTGCAGATTGACAGCACTAATCCCAACACCGCCATCCATGTGCCTTTCACGAACCCACCCGAACTGCGGATCTGTTTGACGGCCCCGACCCCTACGAAGATTCCAAAAAAGGCAACATACAGCCCGAAATAGCCAATGAATCCCGTGAGTCCCAGCAGACCCATGCAGAGCGCGATCGGAGCCCACGGAGACACAGGCACATAGTCCAGATCTTCCCCATCGGAGGTGGTTCCCCAGCCCACGGCGTTGCTGACAGTCGATTCGTTCACTGCGGTTGCTCCATCGGTTGAGGACTTATGCTGAACGCCGACACCAGGCAGTTTTGCTGCGGAAGTTGTTTCATGAACAACACTTGCGTCAGCATTTTTCTGATATGGTTGCTTTAGGGTTTGCTCGGTCATCCAGATTTTCCCCATCCGTTTCACTGCACTCGTCCATCGATCTGAGCATTTTACGTGTTGAAACCCCTCAACGTGAACTCATTCCTGGCGAAAACTCCGGAACCTCTGCGATTTGGGGGACAAAACCGCGATTTTGTGCCGCGACGCCTGTAGGTTAGACATCCATGTCCGAGGAGTCTGTCTGGATGCCGCTGTCTTTGTGAGCGGCAAGTCGCAAGTGCTCTGTCAGTGATGGGTTGTGTGCCACTGGCACTGCCAGTGTTTCACGCAGATAGAGAACACTGGCAAAGCCAGTGGCACACATCAAAGCACGTTTGACAGAGCGCTAGCCGGCGGTTTTTGCAGGCGAATTAACCGCGGCCAGTACTGTGTCAATCGTGCTTTGATGTGTGCCACTGGCAGAGCGAGTGTTCACCATCTGCATGAAACACGGGCAGAGCCAGTGGCACACAACCCATCACTGACAGAGCGCGAGCGGTCCGTAGATTGAATCGTTTAACCCTGAGCCGCAGGCGACGGCGTCACCGGAAGCCGTCCCCTGCGGCTCAGGGGTAAACAAAATTGCTGCATGCGCATCGTAAATCAACACCCCGCTGGCCTTGCCGCTCACCAAATTGGTGTATCTGGACAGACTTCTATGACTCAATATGAGCCTTCAGACCGTCGTTGAACAGTTGCGTCCAGCGGGAACACAGGGAGGATGCGTGGTCGTCGGAAACGTGACCGAAAAGTGAGTCTGTAATCGTGAGTCGAGTCGATTTCCCGTCTGCCTTCAGCCGAACAGTCAGCATCGTTGTGGACG
>JAYUVA010000119.1:0-3483 GCA_043754375.1 Candidatus Kuenenia sp.
CTCAACGACAAATGAAGTGCGAGGGTCAAGCGTGACTTATCCACGAATGGACACGAATGGACACGAATAGTCGCAATGATTCATTCAGAGTTTGATTCAAGAGTGATGTCCAACGCCTGCTCACGATGCGGTCGTGCCGCGCGTTTTCTACTTTCTTCAGCTGTTCTGACCGACTCTATTCGTACGACTCACAGTTGATTTCTTGTTGTGGCGCGAAGATTATCAGGCGGCGGTTTGCAGAAGTTGTTCTCGTGCGTACACTTCTTCCTCACCAGGGTTCGGCCTCGGTGACGGGCAAATCGCAAAGTAGCCGTCACGCTCCGCCGTGAAGAGCCTTGAATTGAGCCACATGGATGAAGCCCCCGCGTTGATTGTCCTTCAGTCCCATGCACCGCGGCTGATCGTGGAATTCTGTCTCGGCAGATGGATGTCGATCGACAAATGCTCATCACGGCGGAGCGTGATGGCTACTTTGGGGTGCGGGCGAAGCCCGCGTTGGGCTTTTTGTGTTGTTTCGTGGCTGGAAAAAACGTACCGATTGCTCGCGTAGGCAGATGAAATCCAGATGCTTCAATCCCAGTGAATAAGCGGGCCATTGTTTTTTAAAGCTCGTTGAACAACAACGTGGGCGAAAGTTCAACTTTAAAGGCCCTCGGTGCTGAAGAATGGTGGGTGGTTTGGCGAAAATCGGGACTTCGGATGGCAACCGCCACGAGCGGCTTATCGTGGCGGCTCGGCAGGCGCCTCGCCCTCCCATCCCTCGCCCTCCCATTCCTCGACATGGCATCCAAGAGTCAGGCTGCAAAAACTATGACCGCATCGATCTTTGATCTTCGTGGCGAAACCGCCGTGGTTCTCGGTGGCACAGGAGTTCTCGGTGGCGGCATGGCGGCGGCCTTAGCGGCAGCCGGTGCGAAAGTTGCCGTTGTGGGACGCAGCGAAGAACGCGGTATGGCCCGAGTCAGGCAAATTGAATCTGCGGGTGGCACTGCCATTTTCCAATCGGCCGACGCTTTGGATTCTGCATCATTGACCGAGGCGCGCGATGCAATTATCGGCAAACTGGGATCGATCAGTATTCTGATCGCGGCGGCGGGTGGCAATCGTCCTGACGGCACGCTGCCGCCGGGCAGCAATTTCTGCAAACTGTCGCGAGATGGTTGGAATGGTGTCTTTGAGCTGAATCTGGTGGGCGGTGCCTTGTTGCCGGCTCAGGTGTTCGGTGAAACCATGTTGGCTCAGAAAAAGGGCAGCATCATCAACATTGCGTCGATGGCAGGTATGATTCCGCTCTCGCGCGTCGTCGCGTATTCTGCAGCCAAAGCCGCCGTGATCAATTTCACTAAGTTTTTGGCTCGCGAATGGGCCACGTGCGGCGTTCGTGTCAATGCAATCAGTCCCGGGTTCTTTCCTGCAGATCAAAACCGGGCGCTGCTGTTCAGGGAAGACGGGGCATACACAGAACGGGGTCACCAGATTATTGGCCATACCCCGATGGCGCGTTTTGGTGAGGCGCAGGAACTGGACGGTGCCGTCGTGTGGCTGGCGTCACACAGAGCTTCGTCATTCGTGACGGGGCAGAATATCGTGATTGATGGCGGGTTTTCAGCGATGACGATTTGACGGAGCGGGTTTCAAATCTGAAATTTGGAATTGTGGTCGACGGAACGACTGAGTTTTTATCAGGCTTTTTCGTCAGGTGACAGTCATGCAAACTGCTTCGTTACTCAAAAAACTTCTGCATTCCATTCCCCTGGGGCGCAAAGCCGATCCTGCTTTGCGAGCTGCCATCGCAGCCGACGATCCTGCCGCCTTTCAGGATGCATTTCTGGGTGCGATCGCGAAGCCGAAGAAGCGGCTTCGTAAACAACTGAGGCAATTCACTCTGCTGGCAACCTGGTCGGTCGATGTGGTCGATTTGAGCGGTCGTGAACGAGAACTCGCGGCATCACTCGACGACTTATTTTCGCGTTCAGGAAAGCAATCCCGTACGACGAAAAAACACAAAGGCAAAAAAAACAAACAGACCCGGACACCATTAAAGTACGATGAAGTGACCGCAAACTGGTTAGTCGAAATCGGCCCCGCACCGGGGCCATGGGAAACAATTGCGATTGCCGAAATTTTGCTTCGCGAAGGAAAGTCACTGTCGCCCGAGAATTTTACTCAGGCGCTCGCGGTCCTTGCCGGCGCGGCACTTCGCGATTCTTCCGGAGGCTTGTTTGATGCACCAACTGCAACGGACGAAAACAACGCCATCCGCCAGATGATTCTGGAGGGCGAATCGCCCTGGATCTGCAGCTTGCTGATGAGTCCTCTCGGCGGTGTGCAGACTCTGGAAAAGTCGGCAACAGAATCTTTGCGGAAGGTTCTCCTGGAATGCACGGACGCCGACGGATTGGTGCATGGATCTTTGCTCAGCCGTCTTCCTGAATGGCTGGCTCCACTCACGCGATGTACGATCTGGTCTGAGGCTTTCCAGGAACCTCTGTGGCGTGCCGACTGCGCGGAACGGCTGACTCTGGTGACGGAGCGTGCTGCATTACTCATGCTGCCGGCTTTGCATCATCCGGCCGACGACGCATCACACAAAGTCGCACCATCACTGGCGGATATCCTGGAGCTGCTGATTCCGGCGTCCGGTTCCCCGCAGCAGAAGCGGCTGATGAAGCTCGTGAAGGCAAGCCGCAAACAGGTCGGAGAGGTAACTCGGCCGAAAAAACTAAAAAAATCAAAGGTCGGCGATGATTCTGGCGCGGTTGATCCTGGAACCGGTAAATCCGCAGAGGGTGAAGCCTCAGCGACCACCGGGAAACAGAAAACCGAAGCAAAACGCCAGCCCGTGGAAAAGACGCCGAAGCCGGAAGTTTCATGGCAATCCGACCCAAGCTGCGTCGCAATCCTGCGGTCATCAGCGGATCTGGATGCTGACACGCTGACTCTGGAATGGCATTCCAATTCTCCTCAAATCATGATCGCAGCGGCGGGTGTTCCGATCCTGGCTGGCAACTGGAATTGGTCCGTGCAGTTGGATGACGAAGTCCTGCCGACGCCGACGGCATGGAAGTGCAGTTGCTGGTTCCTTGATCCGGAAACAGTCTTTGTGGAACTGGAAGCCGAAGGTGCGACGGACGTGAGGCAGGTGCGACAGTTGCTGCTGGCACCATGCGATCGCTTTGCCATGATGACCGACAGCGTTACCAGTCTCAACCCGGAACGCAAAGTCCAGTTGGTAACATCTGTGCCGCTCGTGGATGGCGGAACATGCACAACGTGCGCCGTCACGCGGGAACTGACACTTTCCGTGGGGCCGCGCACGGTGCGAACGTTTCCGTTGTGGCTGGAGGACGACCGAATTCAGCACACGCTGGGCAGTTATCGGGAACACGACGGGCAATTGGAACTCGCCGGAGTCGGCAAAGGCGGCGTGACATTACCGCTGGCTCTGGACTGGCACCCGAAGCGCATCGGTCAACCGGCTGA
>JAYUVA010000120.1:0-2797 GCA_043754375.1 Candidatus Kuenenia sp.
TTGAGGTGGAAATCTCAGCCGCCGCAGCGCTCGCTTCCATCATGCGATGGAGATCAATTGACAATCCATCCGAAAGATCCTGCATGGCACCCACCTCGACCGTACGCGACAGCCATTCGGAAATCTGCAGTCGTGGCATGAAAGTCAGATGGCGACCGCCATGCAGACTTCCGCCAAGGGGACCTGTCACAAAAATTGCATCTCCGGGCCGAGCGTCTGAACGAAGAAATGGTCGACCTGAAAATGGGACGCCCGTCAGGCAGACGTTGATCGCAAACGGGCCGTCCCAGGAATTCGTATCACCGCCGGCGAGAGAAAACTGAAACTTGTCCGTCATCTGCTGGATGCCTCGATACAACTCACGCAGAAAATCAGACGATGCCTGAGGGTGAGTTCGAGGAACAGCCAGGGACACAAATGCCGCAGTCGGTCTGCACCCCATCGCCGCGAGATCACTGAGATTGACTGCCACCGCCTTGCGGCCTGCAAGAAACGGACTTGTCACCTTGAGGTCAAAATGCACACCGTCCAGCAGGAGATCCGTGACGATCACCTGTTGCGAATCTGCCGTCACATTCAGCACGGCACCGTCGTCACCAATGCCGATCCGCACTGGAGGCAATGTTGGAAACTGCGCCTGCAAGTCGCGGATGAATTGTCGCTCGGTCGTCAATTGAGGAAGTCCGGTTTACGGCTGCATCGGCAGTTGCAGCATGATGCTTTTTCCGCCGCGAATCACATCAACCGGGACTTTATCTCCCACTGTGTGCTGTGTGACTCCGTAACGCAGCACATCAGAATCACTGATCAGATCACTGCGCCTGTCGTACTTTACGACGACATCGTCCTTTTGAAATCCAGCATTCTTTGCTGCAGCATGTGGACCATACTGTCCCACATGTTTCACACGCAATGCCATGCCTTCGATCGGAATCCCGTCTTGACCGCGTTCGTTGTCAGCCACAGGTTCAAGGACAAGGCCACCAGTCACCATCCGCCGCAGTCCCCATGCACCCACACGCCACGAAATGTCGTCGAGTTCACGCCATCCGGGTGGCAGGCTGACCGTGAGTTCGATCTGAGTCCCATCGCGATCGACAATTGCTTTCAATTCACCGCTTTCTGCGGATGTCGAATGCAACACCCACTGCAAATCGGCCATTGAGAGCAGTGGCTGGCCCTGAAGACTGTACTGAAACAGGGAGAGATCCAGTCCGTTCGTCGATACGATCCGCACACAGACGAACTTTTCAAGCAATGGACGCAGCACAGGATCGCGGTCCACCAGGTCGTCGTCGAGCTTAACGCATTCGTCGCACGGAATACATCGCAGCACAACGAGCAATGGTTTGCCGCTCGCCCTGGCAACATCAAAGGCGTGTGCCAGATCGTTGTAGATCCAAAAGCCTTCAGTGGTGACCTTTTCACGATCCTCACGGACCATCTGGTCGCGAGTTTTCCTTTCCTGAGCAATCGCAGGAACGCAGAAGCTGATCAGCATCAGGGCCAACAGGAAAGCAGACCGCAGCATTTGGGAGCACTTTCCGAAGTATGATTGAATGCCGCTGTTCTTGTGAGCGGCAAGGTGCCAGCGGGGTGTTGATTGAATCGTTTAACCCTGAGCCGCAGGCGACGGCGTGAGCCAAAACCGTCGCCTGCGGCTCAGGGTTAAACAAAATATTCGCCAGGCGACGGACATGAATGTCCATCCTACGGTCGCCGCACGCATCACTGCTTCTTGTCTGAAGTGTCCTTTGCATCGGCTTCTGTCGCACCAGAATCTTTGGGTGCTGCGGGTGGTCGAATCAGTGTGACGCTGTTGCGAACCCAGGAATTCGTTTCCGGGCCGGGCTGTGTTACGGTCATCGTCGCATCATAGAAATCAAGTTTGCCAATGATGCGACCCACAGAGGGCAGCAATCCGGACAATTCCTGTACGACCTGAAATGCCTCAGCTCCTTCTCCCTGCGCTTGTCCCTGAATCATCCCGATAATCATCGGAGCCATCATGCCAAGCTGCTGCATGGCCTGCGACATGGCGCGAATGTTCTCGCCGGTGTTTGTGAAACTGACTGAACTCACGGGCCCGTCGATCGACAATCCGAATTCTCTGAACCGGTCGCTGTCAGCCCATGTGGTGGCCTCACCGTTCTTCGTAGCCAGCACGGCCTCAACAGCAGCAACGTTCGATCCAAGGATCATCCAGCCATCTTTGAATCCCATCACGGGATCCATCTGTGCCATGGCGAGGGCGTTGGCCTTCAATTGCAGGAAACCATCGTGTCCGGGAACTTCCTCAAACGAGACACCCTGCTGCCTGACCTGCGGGATTTCTTCCAATGCATTAATGCCTCGATGAATCAGTTCTTCGATATGCTCCGACTCTGTGCATCGCAACATCATGACGGAATCTGCGCGCTTGCCCAACGCTGTCACAGGCCCCGGTATGGAGACTGAGGCGAATTCGCCGGTGAACGATTGCAGGATGTCTTCACGCACATGAACGTCATGCTGATTCTGCAGAGCCGCAAATTGTTCAAAGCCATCCTTTGACTCCGGAAACCTCGCCGGAATTTCCTTCATCGCCCAGTCATAAAGCGGTAACAGCGTGCAGCCGCTGTTCAGAGAAAAGCCAACCGAGTCTGCCGGCACAAAATTCTTCCAGTTTTCGTACGGCTGCTGATTCATCAGCATTCGACCCATTACGGTTTCACCCGCATTATCGCTGATCCTGCCGTAAGCTGCCGTCCGTTGTTGGAAACCTTCCGTATACTGCACGCTGACTTCGTAATCGAAG
>JAYUVA010000121.1:0-2811 GCA_043754375.1 Candidatus Kuenenia sp.
TGTCGATCTGTTGCTGGCTTCGCCACGCTACGGCGAACGTTGGGCTCGACATTGGCTGGACACGATCCACTTTGCCGATTCGCATGGCTACGAACACGACGTTGGCCGCGACAACGCCTGGCCGTTTCGCGACTACGTCATTGATGCGTTCAACCACGACACATCGTGGTCTCGCTTCGTCCGCGAACAACTGGCGACAGATGTTTTCTATCCGGACGAAACCCGCTTGACTCCGGCGCTTGGGTTCCTGGGTGCCGGGACGTTCGATCTGAGCACCTTCAGTACGGCGCCAGTGACGTTCAGTTATCTTGATCGTGACGATCTGGTGGCTCAAACGATGTCGGCGTTCACCAGCACCACCGCAAACTGCGCCCGTTGTCACTCGCATAAATTTGATCCGATCACGCAGGAGGACTATTACGCTCTCCAGGCTGTATTTGCGGGCGTGCTGAAAGGTGACATCCCTTACGACCGCGATCCGGATGTGCGACGCGAACGGGTTCGGTTGCAGTCTTTGATTGCGTCTGCCGAAAAACGCGACGAGACCGTACTGCTTAATCCCGTCCATGCGGAATTGATCGCCTCATGGATCGCGGAACGCAGCTCTGTAGCGCCATGGCAACCGCTGACGTTGAAATCATTTCAGTCGACCGAAGGGGCAACGCTGACGCTGACACCGGAAGACCTGATTTTGGTCAGCGGGACGCTGCCGGAGAAGGATACTTATGTGGTCAGTGCCGCCACGAATCTCGAACAGATCACCGCATTGCGGCTGGATGTGTATCCGCAGGAATCTTTACCGTCGAACGGTCCGGGCCGTAGCAGCAACGGCAATCTGCATTTGTCGGAGATTCAACTTCAGGTTTTCGCTTCCGGTGCAGATCAAGGAACTGTTGCTGCATTGAAACGAGCGACGGCGAATTTCAATCAGGTCGATTGGGGCATCGAACGTGCCATCGATGGCGATCCGGAAACAGCCTGGGGCATTCATCCGTCGGTCGGGAAGCGACATCACGCCGTATTTGAACTGACTGAACCGTTAACGCTCGCGCCCGGCAATCAGCTGGTCGTCACGTTGAAACAACTGCATGGGCGATCGCATCTCATTGGCGCTTTTAATCTTTCGGCGACATCCGGTGAGGTGACTCAGGCCACCGCTCTGCCGGAAGATGTGGAACATGCCCTGCAGACGCCTGCCCTCGATCGCACCTCAGAACAGCAGCTGGTTCTGGCTGCCACAGCGCTGCGAGAGTCGGCAGAATCAGGTTTGAAGAAACTGCCACTGCCAGCAAAGGTGTATGCAGCAGGCTCATCAGTGATCATTCCCACGGGAAACGGTGCAATGCAGGCACAGACCCTGGCGGAACCCAAGGTTGTGCATGTCCTGCAGCGAGGCGACTTTGACAAACCGCGGGACGTCGTGATGCCTGGTGCGTTATCGGTTTTGACACACGACTCAGCACGTTTCAGCATCAAAGATCCACAGCAGGAAGCCTCGCGCCGCGCAGCACTGGCAAACTGGTTGGTGCATCCCGGAAACGTACTTACCTGGCGGAGTGCCGTGAATCGCGTCTGGCATTATCATTTTGGACGCGGATTGTGTGACACGCCCAGTGACTTTGGCCGGATGGGTGGCGTGCCATCACACCCGGAATTGCTGAACTTTCTGGCAGTCTGGTTTCGCGACGACGCAAACGGATCATTGAAACAATTGCACCGACTCATCGTCACCAGCGAGACGTATCGACAGTCATCGCAGTACCGGGACAACGGCGCGGAAATCGACGCCGACAATCGATTGCTATGGCGTCAGAACCGGCACCGTCTGGACGCCGATTCATATCGTGACTTCACGCTGGCCGCCTCCGGATCGCTCGACCTGACCATGGGCGGTCCTGGCGTGCAGCATTTCAAACAAAGCAAAGGGCCGCAATCAACTCCTGCGCTGGACTATACGGCGTTCGATTGGGACACTCCCGGCGCCTCGCGTCGCAGTATTTATCGCTATGTCTGGCGTGGCATCGCCGATCCGTTTATGGAAGCGCTCGACTTCCCCGACCTCGGACTGCTCTCGCCCACACGCAGCTTCTCCGCATCGTCACTGCAGGCACTGACGCTCTACAACAATGACTTTGTATTGCACCACGCCGCATGCATGGCGTCCAAAATTGAGGGAGAAAATGACTCCCTCGATTCCCAGGTCACACAAGCTGTTCGACTGGTCTGGCTCCGCAATCCCGCGAGTGACGAACTCCACGATTTCGGCGAATTCACCAGAACCAACGGCCTCCCTGCACTTTGCAGATTGTTGCTCAACAGCAATGAATTTCTGTTTGTTGATTGAGTCCATACTCTGCCCGCGCGGTTGGAACTGAGTCCGGCGAGCGGAGCGGCGTGAGCCCTCCAGTACGTCGTCCTTGTACCGGCAAGCTGACGCGTGCCGCTCGCCAATTGCCTCACGCATGACCGCGCGGAGTATAACAACGCATCGGCCGATTTCGGGGCACGTCAGTGGCTGATTTTCCTGCCCTTCATTTTCCTGCCACCTGTTCTTCCGCGATTCATCCGCGCCGATTCCATAAGTCATGTGGATTCATTTGTGGTACGGGGGTTGAATGGAATGCGAGTCGGCGGAGCGATGTCCCCTACGGCCCAGTCGCTTTGCGACCGTAATTCACGAGGAAGACGCTGCTTTTGTTTGCACGTTTCGGCAATCTCGAACTTGCCGCACGATTGCGTTCGAAAGTTGCGACAATTCACTCTATCGTTTGCGTTCTGCCTCTTCTTCTGAACCTGATCCATATTGGCTTC
>JAYUVA010000122.1:0-4025 GCA_043754375.1 Candidatus Kuenenia sp.
GTTATAATCTGCGACGAGTGCTGCTTGCAAACCTCTAATCTCGTCGTCACCGATCGGAAACCGGATGATTCTGCATGTGGACATGGATGCATTCTATGCGTCCGTCGAAGAACGGGATGATCCGAGTCTACGCGGCAAGCCTGTCATTGTGGGAGGAACTCCGGAAGGCCGAGGCGTTGTTGCCGCTGCGAATTATGTGGTCAGGAAATTTGGCGTGCATAGCGCTATGGCAACGGCCAAAGCGCTGAAGCTCTGTCCGGATGCCATCGTGTTGAGGCCACGGATGGAACACTACGCTCAGATTTCGAATCAGATCCGCGAAATCTTTCATCGCTACACGCCGGTCGTAGAACCTTTATCACTGGATGAAGCGTTTCTGGATGCCTCGGGATGTGAGCAGCTGTTCGGATCCGTCGAAACCATCGGGCGCGCCATTAAATCGGACATCCGGAAGGAACTGAATCTGGTCGCATCGGTTGGTGTCGCTCCCAACAAGTTCCTTGCCAAACTGGCAAGCGATATGGACAAACCGGACGGTTTTACTGTGATCGAACCCAATGCAGTCCAAAGTGTTCTTGCTCCGATGTCTGTCGGTCGGATCTGGGGCGTTGGAAAAGTCACCAGTCAGAGATTTGAACGACTCGGAATACACACGATTGGCCAGCTCCGCACACTCAGTCTGCAGCAATTGCAGGATGAGTTCGGCCAGAACGGCGAACATTTCTGGCAACTGGCCCGAGGCATCGACAATCGGGCCGTCATTGCTGATCGAGAAGCAAAGTCGATTTCGAACGAAACTACTTTTGCGGAAGACATCTGTGACAGGGATGTCCTGCGAGCCTGGTTGATGGAACTTACCGAACAGGTTGCCCGTCGCCTGCGCAGTCATGAAATTCAGGGCCGCACCGTTCATCTGAAGGTTCGCTACAGCAATTTCGATACGTACACGCGTGCCAAAAGTGTGTCGCCCGCGACAAATGCCACGAAGCAGCTTTGGTCCGTGGCCTTGCAGCTGCTGACATCCGAGTTGCCCGATCGTCCACTGGTTGTCCGCCTGCTTGGTATGGGCGTGTCAAATCTGCAAAAGCAGCGTCCGGTTCGGCAAAATCTGTTTGCCGAGGAGCAGGACGAGAAAGATACCAGACTTGATCAGGTTGCCGACAAGATCCGAAGTCGATTTGGAACGGCATCGCTGCGTCGAGCCAGTACCGTCCAGCACAATGCGGAACACAAACCGCGTCCACGGCCTGATTAGCTGAGCGACTATGTGACAATATGGCGCGACGTGCTGTAGTGATTCTGTCCAATTGGATGTATGTGACTGGACGGGATCGCAACAACGCATTCAATCACCATTCCTTCAGAACTGAGGAATTCTGTAGGGCGCTGGTTCCATTCTCACCAACAGTCACCCGTTGCGTGAACCTCTGCGGTTCAGCGAACGGCGAGCAATCTCCTCATCGAATTGGGCTCGTCTGTTGGTGAGTCCTTTGCATGAATTGAGAACCAATACCTGAGTGGCGTAATTCAATTGCTGACAGATGACATTGCAGGTCAATCGCTCGGCACCTCACACCATGATTTACGGACTGAACGAGCGATAGCGCGCGAAATCACTGCGCCGCTGAACCACTTTCAGTGTGACGCAGCACAAATGGAATGTCGGTATCCACTCCCAACCCTTCCACGTCGTACTCGCTGTGCGAATCACCGCTCGTCTCGAACTGCCAGTAGCACGGCTCCTTGTTCGCCACTGGTCGCCAACCGCCCAGATCATCGTCGCCATCGCCATCCCAGTCGCCAGCCAGTGCGATGTCAAGGTGGCTTAAATACACTCTTTCTTTCGGCTGAGTATTATCCATCGACTGGATCTGCCAAAGCCGTGTGCTGACCGGGGCTGATTTTCCATGAAAGGAAACGGCCACTTCATCGATTCCGTCGCCGTTCCAGTCACCAATGACGGGATCGCTGCCCGAAGATCCGAATACAAATCGATGGGAGAAGGTCTGGTTATGCTGCAGGTCGAATGTCCAGACCATGCCTTCGTTTGAAACCGGTGATGTCACATAGCCGATCTCAGATGTTCCATCGCCATCCAAATCTGCGGCAATCGGTATCGATTCATCGGATTCCAGGCGGAGCTGAGAAACCGGCAGCGGAGATTGCGAGGATTCTCCTCGAAGTCGAAACTGAACAACGATCCCGCCGTCACCTGATTTACGCCATACGGCGATGTCACAGATTCCGTCACCATTCCAGTCTCCCGTCAGCGGACGATCGCCAAGATGGCCGAATTCGATGGATTCATCAATCACAGTGTCACGGTTGTGGTCAATCAGCCATGTCCCGCTGCGAAAAACTCCGACGGAGCTGAATGCCTTCGAATCGACGACTTCAGCTTGCACAGGAAATGTGAACTCCGCAGGCGGATCCTGTTTTGTCTTCAGCGTGATCATTCCGCTCACTGGTCCAGGACCGGTTGCCGTCAGGACGACTCGAAACGTCGTTTGCAACTGATGTGGAACGATCAAGCCCTCCAGGGGATCGACGAGTCCAAAAGGACCGGTCACCTTTGTCACCTCGGCTTCAACTGGCCGGTCACCGATGTTACGTACGTAAAACAATTTTCCTGGTTGGGAACCAGACGGAACCGTGCCCAGATTTACTGTGTTAGACACACTCCCAAACCGTCCGATTGTGAACATGTCGAGCAATGGCCCCTCGAGGCAGCCATGAAGACGAATCACCGGGAAATCCGAGTCCTCGATACCTTCCCAGCGGAAACGGAGGTCGTGCGTGTGTTCTCCGACACGGTTAACTGGAATTCGAATCTTGAAATCAACGACGCCATTCGGTGGCATCTCCAGTGGAGGCGCTCCTTCAAAAACAAACGCCCCGTTCATCCATGGCAACTGAGACATCCGCAGCGGCTGATCAGAATTGTTCTTCAGGCGAAAGGACCGACATGGTGGGTTTCGAGCATCCCACGTTCCGAATTGCACAATCTGCGGCTCCAGCAGGGGAGTGTATGCTGATTCAGCAAAGGCTTGCGACTGTAGAGTACAAGCAGGAGGCCCTACCTGAATCTCCACGCGACTCATGATCTCATTAACCCCTTCTTTCGGATGTGGTCGCTGCAGGATCGTGCGAGCCAACCGGAATCCGAGCTTGTCGGAGGTTACTTTGGAGGGATAGTGAAATCGGCCAGCTGACCGAAGAGCCGATGGTGTTGACCAAGCGGAGCCGCCGCGGATACGACGACGCCCTTTTTCGTTTTCTGCCTGGTCAGTGTTCGAATGTATCCATTCGGACACATTGCCAAGCACGTCAAACAGGCCAAGAGAATTTGGCTTCCGGCTCGCCACAGTCAGTGGATTTGTTCCCGTGCTGGTCGAGACAAAGTAGCGGTCGATCCATGTCAGATTCTCCCCGATTGGACGACAGGTCCTCGTTCCAGCCCGACAGGCAACTTCCCATTCGTCATCGGTGGGAAGCCGGTATCCACCGAGTTGCAGGGCATCCGATTTCTGACGCCACTGAGTGCTGCCGCCTGACTCAATCGAGAAATAGCACAAGTCGTCTTCGTTCAGTCCTTCCAGCAGACTCAGCCGGTTGCAGAACTCCGCAGCCTCTCCCCAAAGCACGTTATTGACAGGCAGGTCAGGATCACTCGGCGGTGAACTCTCCCAATAGTTTTCGCGGCTCCTCCAAAATTGGTAGCGGGTCACCTCAGTAGAACCAATTGCAAACGTGTAGGGAATGTTCACCGTCCGAAGGTCTTCGAGCTGCAACTCGGAAGTGAATCGGCCCGGTTCGCCAAGCGGCGAACCAATCTGCTCAGCTCGAGGACCAGGCAGAATGACCATCGCCGAGACATGCAAGGGCTGGTACCAGCCACCGTCAAATGGCATCAGCTTCTGTTCGATAATCGGCCGTAGCTCTCGAATCCTGTCTTCCTGCCCCCATCGCCGGAGCAGGAACTCAGCGCTTGCATGAACTTCGGGATCCGCATCCTTCACATACCA
>JAYUVA010000123.1:0-3042 GCA_043754375.1 Candidatus Kuenenia sp.
TCTCACGCATTTCTAAAATGGTGCGTTGCGCTCCGCTCCACGCACCCTACGATCAGATCAACAATCCGCGAGCGCCTTGCGGCTCACAGTTTCGGAGTATCAGGTATAGTCTCCTGGGTGGCAAACCAGGCCAACGGCTGCACAGCACTACGTCGATGGACTCCAATTCTCTGGCGAATTCCACAAGATCGTCTGCTTCCGAGGAGGCAAATTTCAGGAATCATGATCCTGGCCCTCTGAGGCGAACATTTTTGCCTGTGAGCAATGCGTGCGCCCCGGATTCTATGGCTAAACTGAACTGTTTTCGTCGCAGATTCAAGGAACTTGGCTTAGTCCTTGTCATGCTTTCGGCATCCCGATACTCTGCTCGCCTTTTCCAGAACCTGCAGCGCGGCAAAAAACTCCTCGGTTCTCAGGAAAAACAGGCCGCTTTCGAAGGGATCGGACGGCGTTCGTTGGAAGATGCGATTGGCGTTGAGGTCATCTCTTGTCGATTCAGGATCGAATTGTCATCACCGGAATTGGGCTGACTTCCCCGAACGGAAACAGTCTGGCGGAATTTCGTCAGAATCTTCTGGACGGGAAGTCCGGTGTGGTGAATTACGAGACTCGCTACATGGGACCGGTGCTGGCTGGTGTCTGCAATTTCGACGAATTGCGCTACCAGAAAAAGAAGGACATCCGGCGCGGGACCCGCGCGGGGTCAATTGCCGTGTATTGCGCGAATGAAGCGGTCCGCGACTCAGGACTTGACTGGCCCAACGTTGCGCGTGATCGGGTCGGCGTCTATATAGGAATCACAGAACACGGCAATGTAGAGACTGAAAATGAGATCTACGAGATTTCAAAGTTTCAGTACGACACGAAAGTCTGGTCGCATCATCACAACCCACGCACCGTCGCCAACAACGCTGCTGGCGAAGTGACGCTGAATATGAGCATCACCGGGCCACATCTGACGCTCGGTGCAGCCTGTGCGGCTGGAAACGCTGGATTTATTCAAGCCGCTCAGATGCTGCGCTTGGACGAAGTCGATATCGCAGTCGCAGGCGGCGTGTCAGAAAGCATTCACACGTTTGGTATTTTTGCCAGTTTCGCAGCCCAGGGAGCTTTGGCAACGCACGAGGATCCCACGAAAGCCTGCCGTCCATTTGACATCAACCGTAATGGCATCGTCGTCGCTGAAGGCGGCGGGATCTGCACGGTTGAACGTCTGCCCGACGCCCTCGCGCGTGGCGCTAAGATTTACGCGGAAATCATTGGCTATGCGATGAATTCGGACGCTCGGGATTTCGTCCTGCCAGACGCCAATCGTCAGGCAGAATGTATGCAATTGGCGATGAAGCGAGCAAAAATCAACCCGGATCAAGTCGATATCGTCAGCTGCCATGCAACGGCAACCGAGCAGGGCGATATTGAGGAGGCGAGTGCATTGCGGCGAATTTTTGCCGACAGCAAGGCGGTTATCAATAATACGAAGAGCTTTATCGGGCACGCGATGGGGGCTGCGGGGGCTTTGGAAATGCTGGGAAATTTGCCGTCGTTTGACGATGGAATTGCCCACGCTACAATCAATCTCGACGATCTTGATCCAAGATGCGCGTTGCCAAATCTCGTTATCAATCAACCCCGAGAATTGGGCAAAGTGAACTGCATTCTGAACAATTCATTCGGTATGCTGGGCATCAATTCAGTTGTCATCGTCCGAAAGTATCAGGGCTGACAGGTTGAGAGCCGAACGGCGTTGGCAGTTGGCAAGTTGCGTTTTCATGGATTTCGGATTGCTCAGAAGCATCCATTTGAACATCGAGAGGGTGGTTTAATGACGTCAGATCAGATTCGGCAGATGGTTCTGGAAATTCTGGAGCGGATTGCTCCGGACGAGGATCTCACCGATCTGGATGATGTACGCCCGTTCCGCGAGCAGATGGAACTGGACAGCATGGACTTTCTGGATATTGTGATGGAACTTCGGAAGATGTACCGCATCCAGATTCCGGAAGAAGACTATCCGAATCTCAACACCATGGCGGGCACCGTAGATTATCTGCTGCCGCGGCTGAAGGATGTTGCGGTTGGAGCGTGAGGTGAGGGTCGTTCGAACATAACAGCTAACATCCCTGGGCGCGATTTCTGTAGCTTGGACATTCATGTCCGAGTCCTTGCCCGACGGCGTTTCTAGGCCATGCGACGGACATGAATGTCCATCCTACATACGACACTCACCGGTCGGAAGGTTTTTGCTGTGCGTTATGACACCGTCATTATCGGTGCCGGAATGTCCGGTCTGTCTGCTGGCGTGCGTTTGGCATACTTCGAAAAGAACGTCTGCATTCTGGAGCGTCACACCACGGTCGGTGGTTTGAATTCGTTCTACCGACTGCGAAAACGCAACTACGATGTCGGGCTCCACGCCGTCACGAATTATGCTGAACCCGGCACAAAACAGGGACCGCTCAGCAAGCTTCTCCGACAGTTACGAATGAAGTGGGAAGACTTTGACCTCCGCCCGCAACTTCGGTCGTCAATCGTCTTCCCCGACTGCGCACTCCATTTTACAAACCAGTTCAATTTCTTCGTCGAACAAATCGCGGCTGCATTTCCGCAGCAGATCGATGGCTTTCGCAGACTGGTGACTCGAATCGCGGAACATGATGCGCTCGATCTCGAACGTTCGGCCCTGTCTGCGCGGCAGGTGGTGTCAGAATACATTCGGGATCCGTTGTTGATCGACATGATTTTCTGCCCGTTGATGTTCTATGGAAGTGCGACACCGCGCGACATGGACTTTAATCAGTTCGTGATCATGTTCAAAAGCATTTTTCACGAGGGATTCGGACGTCCATTCGATGGCATTCGCCTGATCCTGAAACGCCTGGTGAAGCATTTCAAGGCCCTTGGTGGCCATTTGAAGCTGCGTGCCGGAGTCCAGGAAATTCGTCAGACGAACGGCGTGGCGACGTCAGTGCTGCTGGACGACGGGACAGAAATCGAAGCCGACAATATCCTGTCTTCGGCAGGTGCGGCAGAAACCATGCGGAT
>JAYUVA010000124.1:0-2835 GCA_043754375.1 Candidatus Kuenenia sp.
GATGATCTGAGCAGCGGACGGCGGGAAAATGTTCCTCATGCCGCTGAGTTTTTTCAGGTGGATATTCGGGATGCGTCGGCTGTGCAGGATGCGTTCACCAGTTTCAAGCCGACTGCGGTGAGCCATCAGGCTGCGCAGGCCAGTGTCGCCGTCAGTGTACGCGAACCTCAAAACGACGCATTGATTAACATCATTGGATCGATCAATGTGATGCGGTCCTGCGTCGATCACAAAGTCGGACATCTGGTCTTTGCCAGCACCGGTGGCGCGATCTATGGCGAAGTCCCGGATGGTACTCGGGCGTCCGTTTCCACGATTCCGCTGCCGCTCAGTCCATATGCGTGCAGTAAGTTTGCAGTTGAAAAGTATCTCGACTGTTTTCGTCACGAGCATGGTCTGAATTCTACCGTGCTGCGCTATGCCAACGTCTACGGGCCTCGACAGGATCCGCATGGTGAAGCGGGTGTCGTCGCGATCTTCTGTAACCGAATGCTTGGGAACGAGCCGGTGAGCGTGTTCGCGCGCACGACGGTCGGAGATCACGGCTGCGTCCGCGACTATGTATTTATTGCCGACGTTGTGAAAGCCAACATGGCCGCGCTGCAGGGCCAGATCTCTGATCGAGTGCTGAATGTTGGAACCGGTCGCGAAACCAATACGCTGCAACTTGCCGAACACATCCGCACGACGCTCTCAAGCAACAGCGAAATTCGTTACGGCGACCGCCGCGCCGGCGACGTGGAACGTTCACTGCTGGATGCCGATCGACTCGCAGAACTGCTTGGACCAACAGTGACTGTCGCCGATGGCCTGCGAATCACGGCCGAATGG
Organism: Candidatus Kuenenia sp.; assembly: GCA_043754375.1. GTDB lineage: Bacteria > Planctomycetota > Planctomycetia > Planctomycetales > Planctomycetaceae > SXXK01. Next base: position 832 of record JAYUVA010000124.1, read on the forward strand.
TTTCGCCGGAGAGCAGCAGGTAAATAGGTCCTATAAGTCCTATAAGACATATTCATCGTCAAAAGCAACGAATCAGGAATGCCAATTCACCGCGCAAATTCCTTCAGCGCAGCCTCGGTAAACTGCACGCTGTAACCCGAAGTCTTTGGCGGCATGTAGCGGCCCTGCCGCATCACGACCGGATCGTAAACATGCTCGTGCAGGTGATCCGAATACTCAGCGACGCGGTCCTCCATTGATGCAGACACGCAGACGTAGTCCACGATACTGGCGTGTTGGACGTATTCACAAAGTCCCACACCGCCCGCATGCGGACACACAGGGATGCCGAATCTTGCCGCCAGCAGCAGCACGGCCATGACTTCGTTGACGCCACCCAGACGGCAGCAGTCCAACTGACACACCTGCAATGCCCCACACTGCATGAACTGCTTAAACATGATTCGGTTGTGGCACATTTCTCCCGTGGCGATACGAATCGGCTTGACGGCTTCCGCAATCGCGCGATGGCCAAGAATATCGTCCGGCGACGTCGGTTCCTCGACAAACCACGGACGAAATGGAGCCAGTTCGCGAATCCACTCGATCGCCTGCGGCACGTCCCAGACCTGATTGGCATCGATCATCATATGCGCTTCATCGCCCATTTCGCGACGCAACACGCTGCACCTGCGTCGATCGTCGTCCAGATCCCGCCCGACCTTGATCTTGAAATGACTCCAGCCCCGCGCCTTCAGGTCCGTACATTTCTGTTTCAAATCCTCGTCCGAATAACCCAACCAGCCGGCGGATGTCGTGTAGCTTGGATAGCCGATGCCTCGCAGCTCTTCGATCCGCTTCGCGCGAGTCGCCGTGTGGCGATCAAGAAGTTCCACGGCCTGATTCGGGGTCAACGCATCTGTGAGATACCGGAAATCAACGCTTGCCACAAATTGTGCGGGCGACATGTCGCAGATCACCTGCCAGACGGGCTTGTGCTGTATCCGGGCCCAAAGGTCCCAGACTGCATTGATGACGGCGGCGGCGGCCAGATGAATTACGCCTTTTTCCGGACCAACCCAGCGCAGCTGACTGTCTCCGGTGAGCTTGCGGTACAAAGTCACGGGTTCGGCCATCAGCGAATCGACAGTCTGCCCAATCAGCAGCATCGCGAGCGAACGGATGGCCGCAACGCAGATCTCATTGCCGCGTCCGATCGTAAACGTCATTCCGTAGCCGCAGCGATCCGCTGAGTCTGTGCGGAGGACAACGTAGGCGGCTGAGTAGTCCGGGTCGGGATTCATCGCATCCGAACCGTCCAGATGCTGCGATGTCGGAAAGCGAATATCGAATGCTTCGAAGGCCGTGATTCTGGTGGGCATCATTTAATTCCTGTAACTTGACTCTCCGAGTCGAGTGCGATTCCCGTAGCTTGGACATTCCTGTCCGAGTATACCATCGAGAATCTCTCGCGGACCAGCGATTTGCGTGCTGCCATGTTCGCTCATCCGGCGACGGATAAGAATGTCGATCCTACTCTAAATTGCATTCATGTAACCACAACCGTCCGTCCACCCTTCTGAGCAGAAATCCCGAACACGATGTATTCCGCGACAACATCGCCGACGTTTTGCATCTGATGAGTCTCCTCGGGATTGACGATCACCGTGTCGCCAACCTGCATCGTCACTGTTTGTTCGCCGCACTTCATCGCGACGATGCCGCGCAACAGCACAAACACCTCCTGCATGTCTTCATGGTAGTGCGGCTGAAAGGACGAACCGACAGGAAGTTGAGCCCAATTGAGCATCTGCACCTGGCCCGCCTGAAACTCCCGCTGTGTGGCAATCACGCGTTTAAGCACTCCCGGATTCTGCGGGTCTTCGTGTGAAGCAGGGATAAAGCCGGACGCGGCTGACGGGATGAAGTTCATACGTTGACGCTCAGACAGGAGATGATTCGTAACAAGCAGCTTTTGTTGACATTTCATCAGACAGAACATAGTATCCCGGCATGACTAAGACC
>JAYUVA010000125.1:0-8466 GCA_043754375.1 Candidatus Kuenenia sp.
GAAAAACCGGAACGCTTTGATTGACCGTAGACCAGTGGCTCCGCTGGCTGGAATTCACCATCCAACGCGAGCGTAACGACCATGACATGTTTAAAGAATACCCCGCCGAGCAAGCGCCAACATGTAACGGATCATGCGCGTTGAAGAACGGGCTCCACCTCCGGCATGTCAAAGCGGATGCTCCGACATCCGGTGACGAACGCCTCAAAGATCTCGTCCAGATTCAGACGCACCGTCTTATGGCCAATTTCATCCTGTCTCAGCATCGCGATTGCCTGATCAGCATCATCGACCGTCAGAATGACCTCACCGGCTACGATCCGGCCGTCAAGCACCTTCAAGCGAGACCCAATGCGAGCCACGCTTTCTGTCGTCATCACCAGCCGCTGGATCTTGATTCGCAGGTCCTCAGGAGTTCCCTGCCTCACGATGCGGCCTTCATGAAGAATGGCCACCATGTCGGCCACTGGTTCGACTTCATACAACAGATGCGAGCTGTAAAGTACCGTGCGCCCTTCAGCCTGCAGGTGCGTCACGAGATCCCGGTTGAAGTCTCGCCGCATGATCGGATCCAGGCCCAGCGCGGGATCGTCCAGGATCACGACCTGCGGCCGATGTGCCAGAGCCAGCAGCAGTCCGAGGCGGACATTTTGCCCTTTCGAAAGATGCCGCACTTTGGTTCGCAGCGGCAGTTCAAACTGTTTCACGTAGTCTGCCGCGAGCTTGTGATCCCAGGTCGGATAGAACGGAGCAATAAATCGGATCAACTGCTCGACCGTCATCCAGCCAAACATCGTCTGGTCCTCGGCCAGATATCCGACGGAACTCCGCACCAGGAGTGGGTCAATCGCCGGGTTCACTCCCAGCACCTCAACCGAACCGGAGTCAGGCTTCAATAGTCCCAGCAGCATCTGGATCGTGGTCGTCTTTCCGGCTCCGTTTCGGCCCAGGAAGGCGAACGTCTGACCACGAGTCACGATGAAGCTGAGATCCGATAACACTTCTTTTTCACGATATCGCTTACAAAGATTGCGGATCTCAATGACAAAATCGGGCATCAGAGTTCTCCGGATGTGAGGTTGGAGTCAGTGGATTGTTCATCGGCATCGGCAGCAACTAGTGGCGAAGCCAGAACGTCGTCCACCAAGGCATGAATTCCGGCGTCGTCAATTCCAAGCAGACGTCCTTGTCGCAACAGCTGAGTGAGTTCTTCGATGAACTTCTGCCGCTGACCATCGAGCTGCCGGTTGGGCATGCGTCGCGCCACAAAGGTGCCTTCGCCGTGACGCATTTCCAGCAGCTTTTCGTTCATCAGTCGTTCGTAGACTCGAAGCACGGTGTTCTGATTGACGGTCAGCTCACGGGCCAACTGGCGAACCGACGGAATCTGCGTCCCCGGTGTTAGTCGCCCAGACAGGCACTGTGCACGAATCTGGTCGGCGATTTGTCGCGACACAGGAACCGCCGAACCTTTTTCAATGCGGACCATCATGGCAGGATGCCCTCAAAGGCCAAAGTCTTTCCAAGTGACTACAGTTATATAACAGTATTCTCGCCGTGTCAACAAGAATCTTGAATTTGTTTTAGATCCACTTGTCACCACCTGTGGCGGATTCCGGATTTTCCTCCGAAACAGCCATTGACAATGACTACATGCATGGTCATTATATGACTACAAGAGTGGTCAATCTGAAAGGAACGGAGAAAGATCTGTGGTCGAGCCGCGAATTTCGGATGCGGAATGGGATGTGATGCAGGGCATTTGGGGTAAACCCAATGTGACAGCGTCTGAGGTGATCGATTCCCTGGCTGCGACGAAGGGTTGGAATCATCGGACCATTCGCACGCTTCTTGCGAGGCTGCTCGAAAAGGGCGTCCTTTCCTATGAAGTGGATGGCAATCGATACGTCTACCGCGCGGCGATCACTCGACGGCAGTGTGTTCGAAAGGAAAGCCGGTCGTTTGTGGAAAAGGTCTTCGGCGGTGATGTGGGAGCCCTGCTCGTTCACTTTGCCAAAGAAGCCAGCGTGCGTCCGGAAGATCTTGAGGCATTGCGGGCAGTACTGAATCAGAAGCGCAAAGGCGGTTCCGAAGACAAACCCACTGGAGGCAATCCATGAATGCGATGCTGGATCACTGCTCGCTGGCGGTATCTGCTTTGTTGCATCGCAATGGTACGCCTGCTGTTGCCACTGCTGCCGCAGACGCAGACCAGTCTGTTCAATGTCGTCGCATGGGAATCCACAGCGACGGAGAATCGAGTTGCCGCCGGAGTATCGACGAACCAGTCGGAAGATGAATTGCCTCTATTTTCCGAGGGCTCTGAATCATCCAGCTTTTCAAACACAGAACTCCAGGCTGCAGAGCCTCACCTTTGTCTGTCGCCCGCGCAGGAACATGGTTCTGCTTCCGGGCCGAGTGTGTTGCCTGAATCCGCACTCGTCATGAACTCCGAATCTTCAGTCGTCCCCAAACAGTTACTCAGCTCTCTCTCTCCGTTGCTTCTCGGCGGATTCGTGTGGCTGATCGGCGTGTGTGTCGTTCTTGCACGAACAGTAAAGCAACTCTGGCATCACCGGCAGCAGCTGCACCGGTGTTTGCCGGCGTCAGCGGAACTGATCTCCAGGGCAACTGCGATCGCAGTGCAAATGCAGATGCAGCGGTCGATTTGTCTGTTGGTTTCGCCCGACCAGGCAGGTCCGGCGGCCACTGGGTTCTTTCGTCCGAAGATCGTGTTGCCTTCCAGCCTGAGCGAGTCAGGATCTGGAGAATCGCATGTTGATTCCGGAAGTCGTTGAGATTTCTCCCGCCAACGACGAAGAAAATGTGCCCACGTCCACAACACAACTGAGCGTGACGTTCAACATGCCGATGGGCGAAGGAATGTCATGGACTGGCGGCGGCGATGCGTTTCCTAAAACTCCTGAGGGCGAAAAAGCAACATGGTCAAACGATGGCCGCACCTGCACGCTCCCTGTGACTCTGGAGCCGGATCACAAATACAGGCTTGGCCTCAACAGCCTCAGTCACAACAACTTCCAGAGCAAATGGGGCGTGCCGCTGAAACCGATGGTCTACACATTTCGGACGGTCTCTGAGGCAAAGTGAGACGCAGCTATGCGGTTCTTGTCTGCCGGACAGCATTGTTGCAGACCGCAATTTCCCGTCTGATCCTCAATAACCGGTTGTCATGATGTCCAGAATCTTTGCCAGCAGGTCTTCTTCCTTGATCTCCCCTGTGTGGCGGAACACGATTTTTCCGCCGGGGGCGATGAGGACTGTGTGCGGCTGCGGGCCTTCCCAGGCAGGGTCGAGGGCCTGAATCAGGGAGTCCATGCTGGGTTCGGTGTAGAGATAATTGTTTGACTTACGGCTTTCTTTTTCCAGCGTTGGCTTCAATCGCGCCGGAAGCGCGGCACGTTGTTTGTCGAGGAATGCAGCGACTTTTGCGCGGTCATCGGGAAGATCGGTGCTGAGCGTGATGAGTTCAAAATTTCGCAGGCCCATGCGGCGAGAGATGCGGACCAGCGCCGGAAATTCAACGATGCACGGCGCGCAACCGGTGGACCAGACGTTGACCAGTCGGTACTTGCCGGTTTCATTCTTCACCAATGCTGCAACGCCTTCGGAAGTGATGTCGTCGAGCGTGACCTTCGCGTGTTCCCAGTTCTCGTTGTCCTTGATGACATCGGGGATTTTTTCACGCCACTTGGTCGAACAGCCGAACGGTTTTGTTTCTGCCACGGCGACAGGCTTGCCTTCCAGCAATGCCAGAATCGCATCTTTCGCATCGTGTCGTTTGACCGTCGAGGCATCCGGAAATCGCGAATCGTCCAGCCAGCCCTGATACTGCAAAGCGCGGTTCTCATCGAACACGAAGACGTGCGGTGTCGCGAGACAACCGTAAGACTTCGCAACGGTCTGCGTCGCTCCGTCGTAGAGATACGGAAACGTAAACCCTTCATCTGTGGCGTACAGCTTCATGTGTTCGAAGCTGTCGTCGTATTTTGAATAGCCCAATTCGTCGGGCCGAAGTCCGTCGCCGGAATTTGGATTGATCGCCACAATCGCGACACTCTTGCCCGCCAGTTCCTTCAGCAGGGTGAGCAAGCGAGGATCCTGGGCATGACACACAGGGCAATGGTTCGAGGTGAAATAGACGATCAGTACCGTCGAGTCTTTGAAATCAGCCAGGCTCCAGTCGCGATCATCAATGCCCGGCAGTTTGAAGTCGGGTGCCTGATCACCGATGGCCAACTTCTGAAATCCGGGCGGATTATCCGCCGCGAACCCCTGTGGCAGGAACGACACCAGACAAACCAGCAGACTGAAAATTGTCTTCATCATGGGATCCCTGAGAAAGGGCTACCGGTCGCGTGGCGCCCATCTGGAACGCAGGACTTCGTCAACGACCAGCGCCATAGTGAAGCGAAGCTCAGGGAAAATTGGAAGCGACTGCGAGTTTTGCCGTGTCGCATCGAAGCTCGGCCAGCTCAAGAATCAGTTCGTCGATCTGCGATTTGAGGCAATTAAAGGCCTCACTCGCACCATCCGGATCTTCGTCGCGTGCCAGACTCTCAACCGTCATCGCAGCATGAAGGGCGTTTTTCGCAGAAAATGTGCTGATGGCTCCCTTCAGCGAATGCGCGACGGGTTCGATTGCTGCGCAGTCCCTGGCTGCGATCGCCAACTCCATCTCACAGATCAGGTCATTGGAGTTGCGCATGAAAAGGTCAATCAGTTCATCGAGCAAATCGGTATCGCCGTTGATCGAATCCATCAACGCCTTTGTATCAATGCCTGGAGTATCTGATGCCTTGATGGTCTGTGTCAATCTGTACAATCCGTTCACCCGGCGGCGCTTCGATCGTCCATGTTCGATCCATGCGTGGCAGGTGCGGATAAGCAAGTCTCGTTCAACTGGTTTGGTGATGACATCGTCGCACCCGATCGAAAGACATTTTTCCCTGTCTTCCGTCAACACATGCGCCGTCAGAGCAATAATGGGACCCTGATATCGAATGGCTCTGAGGTGTCTCGTGGCACCGTAACCATCCAGCACAGGCATCTGCATGTCCATCAGGATCACGTCATAGCCGGGCAGTGTATTGCTGTATGCAGAATTGCCCGGTGATGAAGACGGCATCATGGCGGTGACGGCTTTTTCAACGGCGACCTGGCCGTTTTCCGCAACATCGACGTCGGCACCGGCGTTACGAAGAACGGATTCGAACAACCGCCTGTTCACCGGGTTGTCTTCGGCCAGCAGAATTCTGCCCCGCAACGATTTCCTGATCGGCTGCATTGCCGTACAGCCTGACTTGCCCTGAGCAATGGAAAGAGATTCAAGCATTTCAACATTCTGCAGCGATCCGGTGGCAATGGTTACGCGGAAAGTGCTGCCGCCGCCGGGTTGACTCTTTGCCAAGATTTCACCGTCAAGGATCCGAGCCATTCGCCGACAGATCGCCAGACCCAGGCCGGTGCCACCGAACCGACGCGTCGTGGAGGGATCAGCCTGCGTAAACGGTTCGAAAAGCGATCCGCATTGCTCACGTGTCATGCCGATTCCGGTATCCGAAACTTCGAATGCCAGCCGTTCGATGCCATCAGTTGATTCCGGAACCGACTGAACGGTGACGCAGACATGGCCCTTTTCCGTAAACTTCACGGCATTCCCGACAAGGTTCATCAGGATCTGACGAACTCGGACAGGATCCGACGCGATTCGATTCGGAATGGGACCGACACATCGTGTGTGCAGCTCCAGTCCTTTTGCCTGCGCCGCAGGCTGCAGTACCGAAAGCACTTCTTCAATGAGTCGGGACGGCGACATTTCGATGCATTCAACGGTCATTTTGCCGGCTTCAATCTTTGACAGATCAAGCACATCGCTGATGATCGTCATCAAATGGCTGCCAGCGCTCTTGATTGCGGCAACATTGTCGGCCGTCGCGACGGCACTCAATCCCGGTTCGGATAGCAAATCTGCATAACCCAGAATTGAAGTCAGGGGTGTCCGGATCTCATGACTCATATTGGCCAGAAATTCACTCTTCGAGCGATTGGCGGTGTCAGCCATCACACGCGAGGCGACCAGCTCCTGTTCGGTCTTTTTTCGATCGGAAATATCGGCCATTGTACCCAGCATGCGCAGCGGACGACCGTTCTCATCGCGTTGCATCAGTCTTCCGTGTGCCTGGACCCATCGCCACTCGCCATTCTTCTGTCGGATGCGGAACTCAGCTGCGTAGATCGGCGTCAACCCGTCCAGATGCTCCTGTGCGCTCGATCTGACGGTTGCCAGATCATGGGGATGAACGCGTGCTGTGAACTCATTGAAACTCTGATTCAGGTCTTCCAGCCGCTCACCGAGCAAGTCGGCAAATCCTGTGTCCCAGATCTCTTTTCCTGTCTGGATATTCCAGTCCCATGTACCAATTTCGCCGCCAGCGAGGGCCAGGTCAAGGCGTTCACGTTCAAAACGCAGGCTCTCTTCTGTCCTGCGGGCATCGGTCACATTGGCTGCCACACCCACGAATCCCGTGATTTCTCCGTCTTCATTGCGCGTTGCGGTTACGACAAGATGCACGGCAAGCTGCGATCCGTCTTTCCGGATGTAAGTCCAGTCTGATTCGCTATGGCCGCCAAGGCGAGCGCTGTAGACGAAGGTTTCGAATCCCTGAACCGGGTATCCATACTCACGGGAGAGTTCCTGACTGCGGGCTTCAACTTCGGATCTCAAATGCAAAATCTGCGGAGTCTGAAGTCCGACCATCTCCGCAGCCGTGTACCCGAGCAATCGTTCGGCGCCGGAATTGAAGACGGTGATGATCCCTTCGAGATCGGTCGCAATGATTGACAATTGCGTGGATCCCTGGACGATGGCCTGCATTCTGGCACGTGTCAACATCGCTTCTTCGCGAGCGTGTCGCTGTTCCGTTTCATCCGTGATAAAACCGTGCCACTGGATCGAGCCGCCTGCATGCCGACTGGGTATCGCGTTGCCATACAGCCATCGCACTTCACCATCCGGAAATCGAACACGATACTCATGTCTCCATGGAGTCAGATCGCGGGCGGAGGCCTGAATCGATTCAACAACTCCGTGGTAGTCATCAGGGTGCAGCACCGAAAAGACGGCAGTGGCGTCGTTCTGTACGTCTTCAGGCGAAACGCGGTAGATCCGGCGAATGCCTTCGCTCGCGTAAGGAAAGCAGGAACTGCCGTCCGGTCGAAGCTCAAACTGGTAAACAACGCCGGGAACCTGTGTGGCAATCTCGTTCAGACGCGTGTGCATCTCCTGAAGCTGTAACTGACTCTGACTCAGTATCCGGTTCAGCCTGCGAAGCTCCAGTTGCGAAGTCACCTGCCGTGCAAGAGACTCCAGATCAGCCAGTTGCAGCGGCGTGATGTCGCGAGGAATTGTATCGATGACGCACAGGGTTCCCAGGGCATGGCCGTCTCCCATGCGCAGGGGTATGCCTGCGTAAAACCGAATATGCGGCGGTCCCAGCACCAGCGCATTGTCAAAGGTTCTCGGGTCTGTCGCGGCATCGGTCACGATCAGTGGCTCATGCCCCAGAATCGCATGCGCACAAAAAGCGGAGTCACGATGCGTTTCCTTCGCTTTAACTCCAACGGTCGACATGAACCACTGTCGCTCAGCATCGACAAGGCTGACAAGGGCAATTGGCGCGTCGCACAACCGTGCAGCAAGTGCGGTCAGGTCGTCAAATGCTTTCTCAGGCGACGAGTCGAGAATGCAGCACTCATGAAGAGAGTTCAACCGCTGCACGTCATCTGCGGGGATCAGCGCACGAGGCATGTCATCAGGCTCCTGAATCCGGGCTGGCTTCCCGGAGTGAGAACAGCATGCCGAGCAGCCTTGTTCGCAGTCGCTGAACTTCGCTCCGAAGCTGCTCGTAAGTTTGCTCAATCACCACCATGTCACCAGAGCGGCTGATAATTTCCAGTTGTTGTGCGGAGTCATACGCGGAGGCTGAAAAAAAATGCCTGACAGATCCTTTGACGGAATGTGCGAGGTCGCCGATCAGCTTCCTGTTGCGACCCTGCATCGCAGTCTGGAGTGACTGAAGCTGTTCGGGAACGGTGTCGAGAAAGAGTTGCACAAGCTGCTTCATGAAGATTTCGTCACCGCCAAGCTTTCTGAGCGCAGCGGCAAGATCACATGCCGGCGTCTCGTTTGTCTCGGTGTTCCCGCCGTACGGCGTCTCGATGTCCGGCGTGGCTTGAGGGGTGGCCTCAATGACACGCGCGACGGCAGCGGCCAGGTCCGCAGCCTGAACGGGCTTGCTGACAAAGTCATCCATGCCGACTGCCAGGCATCTGTCCCGATCAACGGGCATCGTGTTGGCCGTCATGGCAATGACAGGCAGGTGGCATCCGGTCTGTTTTTCCAGTTGCCTCAGTTCACGGACGGCTTCGAAACCATCCATCAGCGGC
>JAYUVA010000126.1:0-10022 GCA_043754375.1 Candidatus Kuenenia sp.
TGTCCATCCTACATTCGATCGTTCCGCCATCGCACCCAATACTTGACTCATCTGCAACATGTCCTGAAAAGTAAATGCAGCTCACGTCGTCAATGTCCCTTCCCACGAGATCACGTATGGCCAATCTGTTCCCGGACGAAGAAATCGAATCGCTGCGGCGAGAACTCGAACGTCACAATCGGCGGTACTATGTCGAGGCGAAACCGGAAATCCCTGACCGCGAATACGACGCGCTGATGGCGAAGCTGATTGCACTGGAGACCGCTCATCCGGAATTCTATTCGCCGAACAGTCCCAGCCTGAAAGTTGGCGGAGCACCGATCGATGGCTTCGAACGGGTCACGCATCGTTTACCTATGTTGTCGATCGAGAATGCATTCGAGGAACAGGAACTTGTGGACTGGGACGCCAGCCTTCGCAAAGCTCTGGAACGTGACGCCCTTCACTATTCAGTAGAATACAAGATCGACGGCGTAGCCATTTCGCTCATCTGGGAGAATGGCACGTTCGTACGAGCCGCGACACGCGGCAATGGTGCGGTCGGTGACAATGTGACTTCGAACGCCAGAACTATTGCCGGTGTGCCGCTCCGCCTGGCGACCGACAATCCGCCTGCATCGCTGGAAGTCCGCGGCGAAGTGGTAATCCTGAATGAAGAATTCGCCGCGTTTCAGGCGGCGCAGGTCAAAGCTGGGGAGGAACCGTTCAAAAATCCTCGCAATGCGGCAGCGGGTGCCCTGAAGCTGCTTGACCCGAAACTGGCCCGCGATCGAAAACTGCGGTTTCTGGCGCATGGTGTCGGGTATGTCGAAGGAGTTGCATGGAAAACATATGGCGAATTTCTGCTGGCAATTCGCGAGCTTGGAATCCCAACGACACCGGCAGTGTCCCAGGCGCAGGGCTATCACGAATTGACGCGAGTCTGTGCCGAGATGATTGCCAAAGTTCCGGAACTTTCCTTCGAAGTCGATGGACTGGTGATCAAACTCGATTCATTGGCGGACCGTGATCGACTTGGTGCTACATCAAAAAGTCCGCGTTGGGTGCGCGCCTACAAGTGGGAGCGCTACGAAGCGGAGACTCGAGTCCGCGGCATTACGATTCAGGTCGGCAAAACCGGAGCGATGACGCCGGTGGCCGAACTGGAGCCTGTGGAAATCGCGGGGACAACAGTTTCCCGCGCCAGTCTGCACAATCGTGACGAGCTGGATCGATTAGGGATTCTGATCGGCGATCTGGTCGTCGTGGAGAAAGCCGGCAAGATTATTCCGCATGTGTTACGAGTGAATGAGTCGGCCCGCACGGGCACCGAGGAACCGTATGTTTTTCCGACTCAATGTCCGGAATGCTGTGCCGAGCTGCAAAAAGATGAAGGCGGAGTCTACATTCGTTGTCCGAATCCGACATGCCCGGCACAGGTGCGTGAGACCCTGATTTTCTTCGCGTCCCGTCCGGCCATGAATATCGATGGACTCGGCGAAAAACTGATCGAGCAGCTTTTCATGGCGGGCCTTGTCGATGGTATCCCGTCGCTGTATCGGCTTGCTGATCGTCGTGAAGACCTGTTGAAGCTGGAACGTCTGGGAGCAAAATCGATCGATAACTTACTGAACGGAATCGAAGCCTCAAAGCAGCAACCGCTGTGGCGACTGCTGACAGGACTCAACATCCGACACGTAGGACAGACAAACGCACGAACACTGGAACGAGCCTTTGGAACGATCGACGAGATTGCGTCGCAGTCGGAAGAGTCTCTGTCCAAAGTCGATGAAATCGGCGAAGTCATCGCGGCGTCCGTACATCGTTTTTTTCGATCCGAATATGGCATCCGCATCGTCAATGAGCTCCGGGAACTTGGCCTGAACCTCGGTCAGCCAATCGATCGTTCCAACGTTCCTGCGGAAGGAAAACTGGTCGGCAGGACGCTGGTTGTTACGGGAACAATGGTACGTCTCAAACGCGACGAGATTGAACAACTCATCCGCGGCCACGGCGGTAAAGCCAGCGGCAGCGTTTCAAAGAAGACGGACTTTGTGGTCGCAGGCGACGCGGCAGGCAGCAAACTCACCAAAGCTCAGGAACTTGGCGTGACTATTCTGACCGAAGACGAGTTTCTCGCGATGCTACAGTGAATAACGTGATGAGAGTTCAACATGGGCATCACCGTTTTTCTGCTGTGGCAAGGGGCAGGAACATGCGATTCGGGAAGTCTGGCAAAGAAACGAATCCGAATTTGGCATAAAACTGTGTTGCGGATTCGCCTTTGGAATCAACCACGATGACGGTTGCTGCGATCTCAGTCGCGACTCGTACGCATCGTGCGAGTGCATCGGCGAGCAACAACGAACCGACTCCGGGAAAGGATGTGTCCCGGGCCAGTCGCCCAATCAGGATCGCGGGGATTTTCGGATATCGAGGCAGCTTGCTGACCAGTTCGGCGGGCAAAGAAGTGAGTTCAATCGAAGTTGAGCAAAGCGTGTAGTATCCGACGACACGGGATGCTTCAGTCTTCGGCGTCATCACGAAAACAGCCGCTGTTTTCCGCTTGATATCCTGGCCAGCGATCTTTGCAGGATATTCGTTCAAGACCGGCACACCGCAATCAAAATTCCTGCGATCATGCTGTTGTCCCAGCGATTCGCAAACGAAATCGCTCATCGACTTTCGACTTGACTGCGATGTCTGGCTGCCGCGGTACGCAACTTCCTGTTGGGTCGTTTTGGCGAAAGCAACGCCTCCACGAGTGTTCGACTTTGCTTCTGATTGAGGTGCAATCGTTCGTATTCTTCAACGACCTGTTTGGCCGCGAATTCAACATGTGCTACCACAAACTCGGACACAGATCTGCCTGCGTACGCTGCAGCTCGTTCGATCAACGCTTTTTGCTCGGGCGAAACGCGAGTCTCCAGCCTTGCTGATTTGGTTGTGGAATTCGGGGTACTCATCTTGTCTTCCTTTCGCTGGCTGAATTGCACGTCAATCTTCCGTACAATTCAATATCTTCCAGCGATTGCGTCCTGATTCTGTGTTTCAGTCAGAAACCAATTACTTGTCGGTGACGCACTTGGCGGGTCCGGACATCACCGATCAATCTGATCCTCTGCCATCGCCGCACGATAATCGGCCTGGGATTCGAAGTAGAGTTTCAGGGCTTCGACGTTCTTCTCGGCCGATTCATAGGCGTATTGTTCACGCAGCGAGACCTTCAGCATGTCGGACACCCCGGCTTCCTCGTTCGTGCGTTCACGCGCGGCAAGGTCTTCGGCATACGCCACGGCTTCACGCGTGCGTTCGACCTGTTCCCACGCGGATCGCAGCGCGGCGTGGGCCATCTGAATGTCAATGCTGATCTTGTCGGCCGTGATGCGGCGTTTGGCCGCCAACTGCGCAATCTTGCTCTGTGTTTCCGTCATCTTGCCACGCGCCTTGCGGCGTTGCATCGGAACGTCCAGAAAAACAGAGGCTTCACTTTCAAATGGTGACTTGTCGCGTTTAGAGCTTGTCGGAGCGCCTACGTCCTGAGAGCCCCACAAGACGGCATTGAGTTCCGGCTGGAGCTGATTGGCGGCTTCAGAGTAATCGACCTGCACCTGCTGTCGCATCAGATCCAGCATCCGGAGTTCGGGCCGCTGCGAGAGCGCCTGCTGAATGCTGGCTCCCAGATCGTCTGCGACAGGTGTCACCTCCGGAAAGCCCGGCAATTGCTCTTCCGTGGCGACGATTGGGTTGTCCTGAGAATCGCGCCAGTACACAGAAAGTTTGGCTGCCGTCTGTTCCATCTTGCGACGTGTGTCGGCGACCTTTGCCTCGCGAATGGCGACCAGTCGCAGGTTGTCGGTGAGTTCAGGCGGATCGAGAAAACCGGCCTTCACCTGCTCTTCGATCCGATCGGTGCGTTCATCCGCCAAAACGAAAATCCGTTTTGCAATGCGATGGTTTTCTCCGGCAGCAACCCAGTCCCAATAGGCGTACGATGCGTCCAGGACAAAGCTGATCAGCTGAGCCTGAATGTCGGGTTCTGCAAGATTGCGACCATACCCGGCTTTCCAGAGTTCGGCACGCCGCGCATCAATCTCACGGTTTCGAGCCAAAGGAACCTGCACGCCTGCTTTGAATTCACCGCCGTCGTTTGTCTGACGTTCCAGATACCACGGCTGAAAGTCGCCCCGTCCGATGCGATATCCCGCGAAAACTTCGCCGCCGCCGAAGGTTGGCTGCACGACTCCGATGCTCTGGCGATACGTTTGATAGAACCCCTGTGGCCCGTTTTCACTGGCTCCCTTGAGCTTCAGGTCAAACGCGCCTCTGGCTCCGACCTGTTGTCCCAGAGCGATATTGCGGTTTAAGAGTGCTGCCTCCAGCATCGGATAGCTGCGGTAGACAGAACTGACCACTTCCTCAAACTGCACGGCGTGTGGTTCTGCATCAATCGCTTTTCCCGCCACGGCACTTTGTAAATCGCCTGTGTCCAAAGACGAATCATCGATTTTCACTTTAAGTTGTTCGGAACTTTGAAATCCGGTGAGCTGAATGGATTCTTCGTGTGCTGGAGATTTCGTGTCGTCGCCTTCCAGCCGGGCATCGCCACGTGAAGACTCTTCTGCCGATCGGGCATCGACGACTTCCTTTTCCGGCCGCTCTGCGACAACAACCGCCTCCGGCTTGCGCACACTCGCGCAGCCAGTCAGCAGGATTGCGGTCATCCAGATGCGGCAGATTTTGCGCATTCTCAAAAGTCTTCCGTGACGAATCAGTTCCAGCGGTGTCGATCATGCTCGTCATCGGCCACAGCAGTGAGTCACTGCGGCAGGGCTCGACCGGAACAATCGGATTTCTGAGACGTTCAGGGACGAATCGTTATTTCCGGAACAACCGCTACGATCGGGCTGTTCGTGTCGCATCCCACTACGGATTTTCCGTTGGAAGAGAGTTGCGAGCAGCCTGATACGTCACGCGAGGATCAGTCGGTTGTATGCCACTCCCATCGCGTGAAGCGACTCTTGTTCCGCAGCGTTTGTCCCGCCAGGGACACCCGAGAATAGCCCACCGTTTCAACGGTGGGTTTGCGATCGGCCCAAATCCAAAAGTCCCGTCAGGGACGAAAGATGTCCCCGTCGGCAACGACCATTACAAATGAATTTCAGCGGACTATGCCTGAGTTGTGCATGCGGAATGCCATCAAGGAACCGGCGAATATCTGCCGTCCCTGACGGGACTCTCAGGTTTGCCGGCTTCAAAACCCACCGTTGAAACGGTGGGCTATTGTCAACCGTCCCTGGCGGGACGAATCGCAAATGCGGTCGTCCTAACAGGAACAAAACTCGGATAAAACAGCGCCCATCATGGACCGCACTTTTGCGTACGCAACGTCTACGTTACTTGCCGTCAGAATCGGCCTTTTTGTCGGTCGCATACGGGGACGATTCCACATCCACCGTGGGCGGGAAGCCGTTGAGTTTTCGCCAGACTTCGAACCACAAAGGCACCTGTTCCAGCAGCACCCAGCCGTTCGCTCGCACGCCCTGACGCAGGAACCGATCCTGAGGCCACTGAATCGCCTCAGTGGTGTCCGGCAGAATCTGGCAACGGAATTTCCCCTTGCCGTTATCGACCATATCGACTGACACAACCGTTCCCCCGAACGTGCCGACAGCGACTGATGGCCAACCGGCAAACTGGATAGCGGGCCAGCCTTCAAACTGTAAACGTACATGACGTCCTGCCGCCACCAGTGGTGCATCGTTGCCGTCCAGCCAGATCTGGACGGCTCGCTCACTGGTCTCAGGCACTATGGTGCAGATCGGATCACCTTTCTTGACCATCTGCGATCCCACATTTGCGCTGAGATGGACCAGATATCCGTCGAAAGGCGCGATGATCTCCTGAGTACTTTGCCGCGAAACCTTGGATTCCATCTCAAACTTCTCTTTTTCTGCCTTGGAAACTTCAGACTTCGCTTTGTCGAGCGCACCTGCATAATACTGCACGTCAGCTTCCGCTTTATGGATGTAGGCTTGACGGTCGCTCTGCTTTCCCATCAGCTCGGCGCGTGCGGCAGAAGTGTTGGCCGTTTCTTCTTTGACTTTGGCCTGAGATTCCTGAAGCTTTCGTTCGATCTCCTGCAATTTTTCCAGCGCGATGTTTCCTGCGGCCTGCAGATCCTTCGCCCGATTATATGCAGCCTGCAATTGAAAAATCGCGGCTTCCGCGATGGCGAGTTTCTGTTCGGCGGCCGTGACTTTTTCTGTGGCGGACTGCACATAGGCGTTTTGAGCCGCTTCGATCTCCGTGGCGACTCTCCGATAGGCCGCAAGCTGGCCTTCGCTGGCGTTTACCATTTTCTGCGAGGCGTCCAGAATGGCAATCGTGTTTTCCATCTGTCCCTGCAAGCGAAACGTATAGGAATCATCAATGTCCCGGATTTCCGCGATGAAATCACCTTTTGAGACACGCGCATTCTCAAACAATTCTTCATTCCAGCGAAAGATGCGACCTTCGGTGGTTGCTTCAAGCACTTGCTGACGCTCGCGCGGCGCGTAGGCGACGACGTAACCGGCACCCGTAATCGTCTGTTGCCAGGGTGCGAAAGCCATCAGAAAAATGGTCGCGACGAGCAACAGCAACAGGATACCGGCAATTCGCCGAGCGATCCTCGATGATCTGTTCAGCCGTAGAGACGGCATGAGAGCTTCGGTGTAGGCAACCGGTGTCAGAATTGAGCGTCGTCGCGGGGTGGATTCAATGGATCTGGGCTGTGTTGTGATGCTGGTATTCATAGTTTCCGATCCGGTGTGTCAGGAACCTAACGATAACAGTCGCAGGAGTTACCGAGCGACTGGCGTGAGATCAATCACGCTGTCCATCAATGACTTCAGTTTTTCTCGATTCGTGACCAGTACGATCGTCCACGGTTTTTCAGCCGCGACGATGCGGTCCAGAATCCGTGCAGCGCTGGGGTCGGACATACTGTCCAGAATCTCATCGAGCAGTACGATTTCCGGGGCTCCGACGATCGCGCGCGCCACCATCAGCCGGCGCAGCTGGCTGGTCGTGAGTGGTGTCCCAGCGGAGTTCAGTGGCGTCTCCAGTCCCTGCGGATGGTGCTGGACCCATGGCAGAAGTTCCACAAGCTCCAAAGCCGCGCGAACATCGGCGATGCTGATGTCCGGCCGCTCCAAATGCACGTTTTCCGCAATCGTACCATCAAACACCTCCACATCGCGAGCCAGAGCCACGCGTCGTCGCAAGACATCCGGACGCATGTCGCGGGGGTCAATGCCGTTCACGGTGATCAGCCCCGAAGCGGGTTCCCGCAGACCGAAGAGCATGTCCAGCAAAAGGCTCTTTCCACAGCCACTGGTGCCACTGATTGCGACTTTGCAGCCAGACTGAATCGTCAGCGAAACATTGTTCAGAATCTCACGTCCGTCCGGGAGAGAGTAACTCACATCCTTGACGACGATTCCTGTTTCTGAACCTGTCGTGAGCAGGCCGTCCGTTCGTTCAATCGGCAGATCAAACAGCGATCCCAGTTTGTCGATCGAAGCCATCAGATCGTAAAAACTCTCAATGTGCTTACCCAGCTTCGCGAATGATCCGACGACCACTGCCACGATCAGCTCCGCAGCCACCAGCTGGCCCAGAGATAACTGTCCGGAAATCACCAGCCATCCACCGATCGCCAGCAACGCAGTGCTTGCCAGCGCCTGCAGCAACAGCATGAAAATGATTTGCCGCATCAGAACCTTGAAGTGCTTCTTGCGCGCCATCAGGTAGTCGTAAATCAGCTGATCCGATCGTTCCATCGCAAACTCAGCCGCTCCGTCGTAACGGAACGCCGTGCGGCAGCGGGCCAGATCTTCCAGCCAGGCGGCCATCGCGTATTTGGTTTTCGATTCCTTGATGCTGGTCTTCACTGCTCCGTGACCGAGTACAAACATGGTCAGCAAAATCGCAAGGATCAGCACAATGTCGAACGCCAGCAGATACGGATGATAAAATGCGAGCACCGTCATGCCGACGGCGATGTTCAGGACCAGCGAGATCCCGTCCAGTAACAACTGCGCACTGATCTTCTGTACTGACGCAATGTCAAAAAAACGATTCACAAGTTCGGGTGCGTATTTATCATCAAGTGCCTCGACACGCGTTCGCGGAAGGCGAAAAGACAACTCCGCCGCAACTCGGGCGAACAATCGCCGCTGAATGATTTCCACCACGACCGTCTGAATAGCTTTCAGCGCCGCAAGAAAGAGCAGAAACGCCAAAAGCATCAGCGACAACACGATCACCGGCTGCAGAAACCGACCGAATGCGACGGTGTTGACAAGTGCCTCCACGGCCAGTGGAGTCGTCATCGTCAGCAGCCCGGAGATCAGCGCAAAAATCACAATGACCCAGACGTCAGTGCTTTCGGCTCGCAGGAGTGACAGCAACCGCTGCAGAGGTTTCGTCTCCCCTGCATCCGCCACCATCGACTCAGATAATGTGAGTGACGGTTCGAACACAACGCATCGCAGAGTCCCTTCAAAGCCATCCTTACGCAGCAGTCGTTCGATCTTTCGCGGAGATACAATTCGGATCGGTCGATCGCCAGTCGGCGTGGAAAAGCTGAGCCGCCGTCCAGTCCGCATCAGCGAATGCCACGTCTGCCCGTCGTCTGAACGCAGAATCACGACTGCGCCGTCCCAGGCCAGCCGCACCAATTGCTGCACCTCACCGTCAATCACCCGAGAGTTGCGACCAAGACTATGCCCGGTTTCCACAATCCAGCGCCACCAGCCGCTCTCCTGAATCCCAAAGTAGATTTCTGCAGCCTCATCAACCGCGCGGCGCACTTTGGACCGATCGACATGCAGACCGTCTCGCAGCGCGATCTGATCAAAAATCCACGTCGCCGCGACTAAATCCCCTTCGGAAGCGCGCTCTGAAGATCCCATACGGCTCATCCACTCCCTGGCTGTTGTCTAATCCTTTGCCTCAGCATTGTCTCAGGTCCTGCCCGCAGCGGGCATTTTACCGATCGAACAGAGATTTGCTCAAGGATTGATTGGAAACTACGAATCGACAATCCCCGTTGAAGGTTGCCGATGCAATCTTCGTCCCGTGTCGGGAGGTCGTATCTGACGTCTGGACCATTGTACGACCAAAGCTGCCGCCTGATCTATCGCAAGTGACAGGGCATCCTGACAACTCAGCCAAAATCGAATAAATCGCTCCAGAACGATTCCCGTTTCTTCGGATGCGGCGCGTGCTGCGACGCCGAATCATCGGACGAGCCAAAGTGCCGTTCTCGGTCTGTTGACAGTTGTCCACATTCCGTGTCGCGGCCCGACCGTTCAATAATCTTGTCAAGCTCCCCGCGATCAAGCCATACGCCTCGGCAGGCGGGGCAGAAATCGATCTCCACTCCGGATCTCTCTGACATCTGAAGGTCGGAATTGCAGACTGGACATTTCATCAGACGATCTCCGTGTAAAGTTGAATTTGGAATCATCATGGTGATCTGCGGAGACGCTCCGAGAAGCAACGAGTGAAAACCGGCGTTCCGGGCCGAAAATGACAACCGCAGGCAGATCAAATCGAGCCTGATTCCGACCTGCGGTTCGCAGCATGCTCCGGATCTGCCCTCGCACATTTTAGGGAAACAATATTGAACCACAAATGCATAATACATCGCACAACTATTGATTTAATCAAATGGTCGCCTTTGCCCGTTTCGATACGAAAACCCGCATCCTGCGGGGCAGCAAAATGTTCAATTAAATCAATGTGTTGGTAATTCAATTTGAATTTGTCAATTTCCTGAGAGTTGAATAGAGTTGCCTGCCTGCGAAGTTCACGGCGCGGGCTTCGCCCGCACCCCAAAGTAGCCATCACGCTCCGCCGTGATGAGCATGTGTCGATCGACATCCATCTGCCGAGACAGAATTCCACGATCAGCCTCGTGGCATGGGACTGAAGGACAATCAACGCGGGGGCTTCATGTGAGTAGTACAAATAGCCGCAATGATTTATCCAGA
>JAYUVA010000127.1:0-4797 GCA_043754375.1 Candidatus Kuenenia sp.
CGTGCGTTTCCCCGCAGCGGTCGGAAAATGAATTGCCGGGAGATGTGATCTGGGTGCAGAGCACCTACGCCTGCGGCTCGCCGTTAAACGATTGGATGGTATGAACTCGCTGCGCTCGGTAGATGCTCGAATGGCCACTCAGGAACCATGATAAGAAACAGGCGATTGCGGCGTAGACGACGAAGCCGGAACGCAGCAGTGAACTGTTTCCATGGGAGAACAGTTCAATCGCCATGATCGTGCAGGCGAGCGGCGTGTTTGTGGCTCCGGCGAAGACCGCGACGAATCCCAAAGCCGCCATCAGGTCCACCGGTGCGCAAAACAAGTGGCCCAATGCATTTCCCAGGGCCGCGCCGATAAAGAACAGCGGGGTCACTTCGCCGCCCTTGAAGCCACTCCCGACGGTGACGGCTGTGAAGAGCAGCTTCCACCACCAGCTAAACATCGCCGCGCCGCCGATCAGAAAACAGGACTGAGTGGTCACGGCGTCAGGTGTGTCTGGATTCGCATTGACTCCCAGCCCCAGATAGTCCCGATCGCGTAGTGCGAGTGTCAGCAGAATCACCACGATCCCGCCGACCGCCGGACGCAGCCACGGAATTGCGATCCCGCGTTTGAATGCCCATGCGATGCCGTGCGTCAGTTGTGCAAAGAGCACGCTTGTCAATCCAAAACATCCGGCCGCAATCGCGACCTTGCCCGTGAGTTTCCAGTCGAGTGTCATTCCGAATGCCGTCTCGGACACCCCGGCGACCCATGCGACCTGATACTGCGTGTGACCAACTCCCCAGGCCGTGTTGACCTGATCGCCGACGATACTGGCGATCAAACATGGTATCAGGGCTGTGTAACTCATACGACCGATTGTCAGAACTTCGATGGCAAAAATGCCTCCCGTCAAAGGCGTTCCGAAAACGGCACCAAAGCCCGCCGCGATGCCGGATGTGAGCAGGATCCGCGTGTCTGCTTCATTCAGTTTCAGCCAGCGTCCGAAGGTGGCGACGAGACTGCCGCCCATCTGCACGGCGGTCCCTTCACGTCCGGCCGAGCCGCCGAACAGATGCGTGATCAACGTCCCAATGAGGACCAGCGGAGCCATCCGCGTGGGAACACCGCCGCCGGGTTCATGGATCTGTTCCATGATGAGATTGTTGCCAGCCTCAGCAGTTTGTCCTAACCGATGGTAGAGATATCCGGACGCCAGCCCTGCCAGCGGAAGGAAGTACAGTAACCACGGATTCTGCCAGTGAAGTTCCGTCACACGATCCAGTGACCACAGAAACAACGCCACCGCGGAACCGACAACCGCTGCCGACGGCACACTGATCGCGAGCCACTTGAGCACGAACATGCTCAGGAACACATGCTTGCGAAAATCCCAGCGGAATGTCATGTTGAGTGTGCTGCTCGACTTGGTTGCGGGGGGCCAGAGAACATTGCCGTATCCGGGGGAATCTCAGTGCGCGGAGCGACTGAACTGCGTTGCGCAGGACATTGACCTGAATATCTTATAGGATGCGACGCCGGTTCTGAAGATCAATGGCAATGCCGATCGCTCGCCGTGTGACGTTTACAGGAGATTGATTTGGACCTTGGTATTGCTGGAAACGTGGCCATTGTGACGGGCGGAGCGAGTGGCATCGGAGCGGCGACGGTGCGGTTGCTGGCTGAGGAAGGCGTGCGCGTTGCGGTCTGGGACTTAGCGGCAAAGGAGACGATTGGGGCTGAGTTGATTCAGTCGGTCGATGTCACAGATCTGACTGCGGTGGAAGCGGCATGGCGGCAAACGGAGGAACAGTTGGGGCCGGCAGAAATCCTCGTGCATGCGGCGGCAATTGGTTCCGGGCATTTTGGGTTTCCCTACACTCGCATTCCCGTATCGGCCTGGGAAAGAGTATTGCAGGTCAATATTCTGGGCATGGTGCATGTGGCTCATGTGGCCGGAGCGGCGATGCAGTCTCGTGGGCAAGGATCGATCGTTTTTCTTTCGAGCGTTGCCGGTCAAATGGGATCACAGACAGACCCGCCATACAGTGCGAGCAAAGCGGCGAATATCAATTTCGCTCAGTGCATGGCGAAGGATCTCGCTGCATCCGGTGTGCGCGTCAACGCCGTTTGTCCGGGGATGGTGAAGACGCCGCTGAATGAATCCGTCTGGAAATCGTGGTATGACCAGCAACTGCCGGAGAAACGCCGGTCTTACGAAGAGTGGGCGGTGGACAAGATCAATCAGGTGATTCCGCTTCGACGCTGGCAGCAGCCCGACGACATCGCGGCGATGATCGTCTTTCTGTGCAGTCCCCGCGCCAGCGAAGTGACGGGGCAGACGATCAACGTGGACGGCGGCTGCGTGATGCATTCGTAAGGCGACATGAATTTGAGTGGTCGTATGGTTCCTCGACGTGTCCGCCGTGAGTACATTGCATATCATGAATGAAAATTACCCAATCGGACAATCTCGTAAGCGGCTGCTGATGGCAGGGGTTTCTGCCGTCGTGTTGATTTCCCTCGTTTCGCTGGGTCTGTTCTCCATATTCAGTTCATCGCGACTGAATCAGAGAATTGCGGACCTTCGATCGCGGGGATTGCCGACAAATGCAGTGGAACTGAACGCTTATTATTCCGTGCCGCCGGATGTCACTGACACGACTGATCTGTGGGTTGCGGCAACGACGGCGGTAAAAAATGCCGGGATCGAACAGCGTGTGGCAAAGATTCCGATCGTGGGATTGGGGCCGACACCGGTTCCGGAACCGGGCAAGGAGTGGGCAGAACTGGAAATATCGCGAACCTTTCTTGAAGAACTCGACGGTGAGCTTCAACACATCAGACGTGCTGCGGACGCCGGCGGAATGGCAAGATATCCCGTAGACTTCACGTCAGGCTGGAATGCAGTTCTGACTGCGATACAGGAAATCCGGGTAATCGCCAGACTACTCACACTCAGCGCGCATGTTCATGCCCATGATGGTCAGGGTTCCAAAGTGCTGAACGACGTGGCCACAATCTTTGCAGTTTCGGATTCACTTCGTGGAGAGCCGCTCCTTGTTTCGCAACTATATCGAATCTCTGTTCACAGTGCGGCATGCTTCCAGGCGATTGATCTGATCCCGCACTGCCAATGGACCGACGAAGAACTTCAGAGGTTGCAAATTGCAATTGGGCGAGCCCGCTTTCGAGAGGAGATGCTGACAGCGTTCCACGGTGAACTCGCAAATTGTCTTACCCAAATCGACACGTCTCCGGGTTTCTTGTTTCACGACGCAAATCGGTTGAAGGCGATCGAGTTATTTGGAAATTCTGCCGAAGGCTTAGAAACATCGTGGCTGGAGGCGACGAAGCGGCAACAGAGAATTGATGGCGAACTGAAGACAATGTCCGCCAGCATGATTTCCCGACTGATGTTCAGTAATGTGGCACTGATGTTACCAGCACTACGAGGGGCCACAAGTTCAGGAAATCAGGCGGAAGCCCGACAAAATTGCGCCATCGTCACCATTGCCGCTTATCGCTATCGATTTCAGCACGGCGCGCTGCCAATGTCAGTGACAGACCTCAAGGACCTGATCCCCGGTGATGCCGCGGAGAAAGCCTCGCGGGTCATCGATCCTTTCGATGGCCAGTCGCTCCGCTTCAAGTCAGATAACGGCTGCCTGCTGATCTACAGCATTGGTTACAACAAAGTGGACGATGGAGGGGACATCGCGACTGAAAAACCACAGCCGGGTGACGTGGGGTACTCGGTTGCTGAATAGTGCCGATAAAGGTGGGGTCGGCTCGGCTTCTTAGCCGCTGATTCTCCCCGGGTTGCGCAAACGTCGTGGTATTTGATGGGGCTGAGTTATCCTGGTTTTGTTCCACCCTGCCAGGACATCACAATCGCCGAAGGCCGTCTTCTTTCATCGGATTTGGAATCGCCACATCGACTTCATCGATGCGACGGAGCGTCTCTCGGTCGAGGATCAGGCCGTCTGCGGCAAGGCTTTCATTCAGGTGAGCGACGGTGGTGGCTCCGATGATTGTTGAGGCGACAAAGTCGTGCTGCTTGCTCCAGGCGACGCACATCGTCGTGAGCGTAATGCCCAGATCGTCGGAGATGACTTTCAGACGATTGACAGTTTCGGAAACTCGATCATTGAGGAATCGATCGGCGAGTTTCTGCTGGCGTTCACCCAGCTTGCGGTATTCGGTGAAGCGGGCTCCCGGCGGATCTCCGTTGATGTATTTCCCGGTCAGGACTCCTCCACCCAGCGGCGAGAACGGAAGCAGGCCGATGTTTTCGCGGCGGCAGACCTGAGCCAGCTCACTTTCACAACGACGGTTGATCAGACTGAAATTGTTCTGCACCGTGTCGTAGCGACAAAGGCCGTACTTTTCGGCGGCAGCCAGACTCTTCATCAGCCCCCAGCACGTTTCGTTGCTGCTTCCGATAACGCGAACCTTTCCCTGTTTCACCAGTTCCGTCAGCGGCTCAAGGACATCTTCGTAGCGGGCTCCGTGATCCGGCCAGTGGGTCTGATACAGATCGATGTAGTCCGTCTGCAGGCGTTGCAGGCTCGCTTCAACAGCGCGCATGATTTGTAGTCGGTCAAGTGCCGAATGCCCATGTCTCACCGGCGGCACGAACCAGCCGTGAGCGGGGCCGGTAATCTTGGTGGCGATGATCACCGATTCGCGAGGCTTCGTCTTCAGCCAGCGACCGACAATTTCTTCGGTGCGTCCGAAGAGGGCGGCTGTCGGCGGTACGGGATACATCTCGGCGGCATCATAAAAATCAATCCCGGCCTCGTAGGCGCG
>JAYUVA010000128.1:0-7515 GCA_043754375.1 Candidatus Kuenenia sp.
TCCGTCACGACTTTCACGCAACTCGGATCACGCACAACATCGGGCGACGTAATTGGTGAAGCCACCGTCGCCATCTGACTGTTGGAGATTCTCAATTCATGCACCAGTGAAGCAATCACCTTTGGGTCAAGCTCCGGCTCGTCGCCCTGAAGATTGACGATCACATCGGCATCAGAAAAGCGACGGCGGGTAAGTTCCGCGATGCGATCGGTGCCGCTGCTGTGTTCGCCCGTCATTTCGGCTCGACCGCCAAATGCAGCCACAACGTCGGCGATTTCCTGACTGTCCGTGGCGACGACGACATCGTGCAATTCCGGGCACTGGCAAGCCGTTTCCCAGACGTATTGGAGCAAGGGCTTGCCCGTGGCATTCAACAACAGCTTGCGCGGCAGGCGGGTTGAGTGCAGTCGCGCGGGGATAATTCCAACGATTTTCATGCCTGACATCCTTGTTCGATCGACGGACGGTTGGAAAAGGGGTCAGGAACCAAAAGTGCGCAGCACCCTTCGGGCCATTTGGCTATTGGTTCCTGACCCCTTTTCCACGCCCTGACCCCTTTTTCAGTGGACCCTTTTTCAGTGGGAAGGGACACAAGACTACGACTTCCGGCGGCGCGGGATACGGTTCCTGTCATCGACCAGCACGATCTTTGGAACGTGCCTCTGACGTTCCTCATCTGAGTACTGTGCGTAGCTGCAGATAATCACCAGGTCGCCGACTTGTACGAGGCGTGCGGCGGCACCGTTGAGGCACACGATACCGGAGCCTCGCGCGCCGCTGATCGCGTAAGTCGTCAGGCGATTGCCGTTGTTGATGTCGTAGATATCGACCTGTTCCCATTCCACAATGTCGGTCGCTTCCATCAGGAGCGGGTCCAGCGTGACGCTACCTTCATAATGCAGGCTGGCGTCCGTAACAGTGGCACGATGGATTTTTGATTTGAGCAGGATTCGGTTCATTCGGCATCACGCTCGCAGTTTTGCGGACAATTGAGTTTCACAGCTGGCAATCACCTTTTTCACCACCGTATCGACCTCTTCAGTCGTCAACGTACGGTCCGAGGCCATAAACCGGCAGGTGATCAGATAAGATTTCCGATCGGCATCGATCTGCTTTCCGCGGTACTGTCCACCAAACGATGTTCCCAGCAACAGCGTGCCCGCCGATTTGGATACAGTTTCCGATAACTGAGCCCACGAAACCGCTTCCGGAAGCACGAAATTCAGGTCTCGGGAAATTGACGGGAAGCGCGGCAACGGAGCATACGAATGCCTCGCTTCGAATAATTCTTCGATGAGAGGCAGACGTAGCTCGGCCACGCAAACCGCGTCCTGCAGGTCACTGCGATCCAGTACGTCGCGGCTGAGCTCTCCCAGCCAGCCCCAGAGCTTTCCGTTCAGCCTCACGGCAGCGCCGCGGCCTGACGCATATTCCGGATGCGATGTCGGTTCTGTTGTCAGCAAAGCGTGTGGAGCCAGTTGTGCTGCCAGCGATTCGACCACACCCAGAAGTTGGGCGAACGGACGTCCGGAAACAATGCCGATCGTCAATGGTTCGGCCTGATGTTCTGGTTGCCCCAGTCCAGCTGTCAGGTACACACGAGCCACTTCAAAGAATTCCGCATTCGCGCACCCGTGCCGTTCGTTCTGGCGACGACAGGAGAGAAGACTCGGAATCAGGCTCTGTCGCAGCTGATCTTCATGGCTGCGGCTGGAATGACTCACCGCGACCGCATGGATATCTCCGTGTGGCCGGAGCAACTGTCGCTGCTGCTCACTGACAAACGACATCGTCAGTGCTTCTGAGAGTCCGCTGGCGGCAAGCTGCCGTCGAATCGAATCGATCACACGTTCACGCAGAGTCCGGGCTGTCGCCACGACCGGCAAAGCGGCGTCGATCGGGATATGTTCGTAACCGTGAATGCGGGCAACTTCTTCGATCAGGTCGCATTCTCGCAACAGGTCAGGACGCCAACTCGGTGGTGCGAATACCGCTGAGTTCGCGCTGCGTTCAAGACACGCCAACCCCAGCCGCTGCAGAATCTCAACACACTCGTCCGCAGGAATCTCAATTCCAAGCAGTCGCGATACCTGGTTGAAGCGGAGTGTGACAGAATCCCGCATTGCAGGCGATGATCGTCCTGCCAACAGCGAACCAGTCAGCAGCGTGCCGCCCGCCACCTTTTGAATAAGTTCACAGCCGCGGCGGGACGCCCATTCGAGCCACTGTCGATCGACTTTTCGCTCAAAGCGATACGATGAAGGACTATGCAGCTTCAATGATCGAGCCGTCGCACGAACCGACAACGACGCGAATGACGCCGCTTCGATCAGCACATTGGTTGTGTGGTCCGAAATCTCTGTGTCGAATCCACCCATCACGCCCGCGACCGCCACTGGACGATCGGCGTCGGCAATCACACACATCTCTTCGGTCAATGCATACTGCCGCTGATCAATCGCCGTAATCGTCTCACCCTTCTTCGCGCGGCGAACGATGATCTTCTGACCGTGAAGGCGATTGAGATCAAAAGCGTGCAGCGGCTGCCCGCACTCCATCATCACAAAGTTTGTGACATCGACGACGTTGTTGACCGAATTGATGCCAACTGCGGCCAGACGATCTTTCAGCCACGGCGGACTCGGACCAATTCTGACTCCACAAATCACCCGCACGTGATACTCAGGGCACAGGTCCGGGCACTCGATTGTAATCGAGGCGACGGTGCTGGCAGTCGGTTCGGATTCTGTCACCGCTGCGGACGGAATTCTAAGCGGTTCGCCAAACAACACGGACACTTCCCGTGCGACTCCGATATGTCCGAGACAGTCGGGTCGGTTGCTGGTGACTTCAAGATCAATCGCCACATCAGGCTTGGAAAGTCCTGCCGCGACATCATGGAACTCTTCCAGATTGAGTCCCGACATTGTCAGCCGATGAGTCAATTCTTCAATGCTCGGTGGCAACGACACGTATTCGGCCAGCCAGTTCTTACTTACAATCATGACTCAATGCACAGCCGCAAACGTTCAGTTTTCGCCGCCCGTCTCAGGAGGTACAGAACCCGTGGCCAGTGAGGCCGCAAACGCGGATTCCAACCGGCGAAACCCGGAAGCGGTGTAGTGTAGCCGAACCTGCAGACTCCGAGAAGGATTCGTCTGAGTTCGGACTTTATGGACTTTGTCCGACGTTGACTTCGCAGATTTCAATCATTCTGTTGAGTTTTGTAATGGCCAGCACTTCGCGGACATCCGCACTGGGATTGTACATCTGAACGGTCAATGGATGGTTGGGAATTCGAGTCAGTGAGACCAACAGCCCAAGCATTCCACTTGGCACCAGCCGCACGCCCGTCAGGTCAAACGCCACAACAGACGAATTGTTCAGCTTCAGCAGATCGGAAATCGCCGCCCTGTAATGGGCGACGTTGAACTCTGACGGAACATCCTTCCCGGAGAATCCCAGCACCGTAACGGGGCCAACGCTGTAGACTTTCAGCAGTCCATCTTCGGTCAAAGCATACTGCTGTGTAAAATCTTCTGCTGCCACGGGGTTTTCAGCACCTTCATTCGTCATGGAAATCACTCCGCAAAGATCAACAATCACGGACAGCAGTCTAACAGATCTTCAGGGGACACCAATCGTCGTCCCGGAAAAACTGGAAATCGCGATCAGGTTGCGCGGCGTAGGCAACAACCTGGGCATTGTCGTTTCATACCGCGCGCGGTTGAGAATGGCACAATCGTTGAACCGCGTGGGCAACGCCCCGCGCGTGGGAATCCAGCCGGCGGGACGCTGTGAGCGCGGCCCGCTGGGCACGCGGTTAAACGGGCAAATGCCAACCGCGTCCGGTTTGGTCCGCATTCCCTGCAATAACCGGGTGGTAACGCACTCCGGCTGATCCCTCGTACTCAGCCGCGTGAAGTATAAACGACAGTCCCCCGGAATCGGGGAATTTATGCCAGTTGACGCTGGTAGTTGAATTGCGGGCTTAAAATCGGCAAACGGTTGGTATGTTAACGGTTTGAGTCCAGCGTCGATGCACTCCAACGTTCATCTTTTCAATCGAAACCTCCGCCTGTGCTGCCAAACCACCTGTCCACCGAATCACCACGCACACTGAAGCTCGTTTCCGATCGACTGTTGGCCGAACTCAGTGCAGAGCTGCGCGGCCCGCATGTGCTGGTGCTGCTCATGCACGGCACGACACTGGCTTCCGCACTGCGTGAATCACGTCCGGATCTGAAATTTACCTTTTTTACCACAGAACATTTCTTCTATCGAACTCTGCAGGCGTTTCACGCGGATGTGATGCTGACGCCGGATGCTGTCGGCATTGTCTGTGCGGCTGATCTGCCTGAACAGGAGTTTGACGAAGTGATCTTCCCGACACTGTCCGGTGATTCTTCTGAACTCGCCCAGGACCTGATCCAGGCCGCCCATCAGCGACTGCGATCCGGAGGGCGGCTGTTTGCTTCGACCAATAATCCCAAAGATCGCTGGGTCCAGAATCAGCTGAAGGCACTGTTCAGCCGAGTGGATGTGCTGAAGCACAAACAGGGCACTGCCTGCATCGCGACAAAAACCAACACGCTGAAGAAGGAAAAAGGGTTCCGCGCGAGATTTGCGTTTCGCCAGGGCGCGCGACTGGTATTCGTCGAAAGCCGCCCGGGAGTCTTCTGTCATCGCCGCGTCGATGGCGGCGGACGGGCATTGATTCGATCATTGGCGCTACTGAAGGGAGAGAACGGTCAGCCGGAATTCAAGCCTCAACGCATCGTCGAAATGGGCTGCGGTTCCGGTGCGGTGTCGGTCGCCGCTGCGATCGAATATCCCGAGGCCGGAATACTGGCTGTCGATAGCGATGCACGGGCCGTGGAATGCACACAGCGATCCGCAACACTGAATGAAATCACATCGATCCAGACACTGCTGGCATCAGACGGAGTGCTGCCTGAACCCGGAACATGGGATCTGTTGCTCGGCAATCCGCCATATTATTCCGACTACAGAATTTCGGAATTGTTTCTGCAGGCGGCTCGCACGGGACTGCGTGAAGGTGGCCGCATTCACATTGTGACAAAGTTACTCGAATGGCATCAAGCGAGAATGGAACAACTGTTCGGCGACGTGACACAGCATGTGATCAGTGAATACACAGTTTTTACAGCGGTGGCCCGCAACAAGCCAGGATCAAAGACCCGCCGCTAACTGGGGGTCGGACGATTCCAGTCGCTGGCATAACATCTGGATCTCGTCCAGGTCCATGCTGCGGCGGTAGGTGTCGTCCTTCGCAGGTTCACGCAATTCCAGCATGATGGAACTGCGAACATAGCGCAAACCACGCAACAGGACATCGCGTTCCTGGGTGGACACTTCGATCTGCATCATTCCGTCTGACACAACAATGGCTCCGATTGACTGTCGCCGCATAATCCGGACACCTCCTGAATTCGAACCCGGCATCGTCTGTGCTGTCGATGGTGATTCACAACCGACAACAGAAAGGCTGGCGCAGCCATGGCCAGCAACAATTAAAGTGTACGCCTCAGATCGGCGATGCTCAAGCGGTCATTGCAAATCTGACACGAAGCACGCCATTCTTTTCGGGGGCGAGTCTGAACGGGGAACTCTGGAAGTCCATTCCGTTCGCGAAGTTACGTCCTGAAGCACCGGTCTGGCTGGCCCGCAACCGCGAAAACGACTGAAACCGTGGCCGTCAAATCAGAACAGCTCAAGTTTTCGCTGCGGCGCGCAGCGCTCCCCTGCGGTATGCGTCTGCCATTGCCTTGGGGATCGCAGACTCGGACAGCACGACTTCCGCCTGATTCTCCTGCGTCAATGCCCGCATTTCCTGTTCCAGCGCGACGGCTGCCGCGCGGCGTTCTTCTGCATGAGCCCGTGCGATTCGCATGTCGGCCTCGGCCTGATCGGCCTGTAGCCGAGCTCCCACATTGTCGCCGATGTCAATGTCAGCAATGTCGATCGATACGATTTCATAAGCTGTTTGTGAATCGAGCCCCTTCGCCAGCACAGCGCGGGCGATCAGCATGGGATTTGCCAGCACCTCTTTATGGCTCGCACACGAACCGATGGCTGAGACGATCCCTTCACCTACTCGCGCAATAATTGTCTCTTCGGTGGCACCCCCGATGAGCTGCTTGATGTTGGTTCGCACCGTGACACGGGCCTTTGCCTTCAATTGAATCCCGTCGCGTGCCACGCCATCCAGAGTCGGGCGACCGGATCGACCCGGGTCCGGGCAGTCAATGACCTTTGTCTTCACGCTGGTCTGCACGGCTTCCAGCACGTTTCGTCCGGCAAGGTCAATGGCAGATGCAGTTTTCCAGTCCAGCTCGATCTGGGCGCGATGGGCGGCGATCAGCGCGCGAATCACCAGAGGCACGTTGCCGCCGGCAAGGTAATGCGATTCCATGGCGTTGGTGGTGATGTCGTCCAGTCCTGCCTGAACCGACATGATGCGTGTGTCCACAATGAGCTGAGGATTCACTTTCTTAAGCTTCATCACGACCATCTGCAACGGACCGATTCCGGCTCCCGACATGAACGCCCGAAACCACAAAGAAGCGACTGATGCAAAGACGCCGAGAAACACCAGTAACAGAACCCCAAAAATAACCGCCACGCCTGCCAGCAGCATCTGCGGAAACGAGAGCACTCCCAGCGTGAGCGCAGCGGACAGGGGTGCGGAATGTAGCTCAAGCATCGTGATCTTCCTTCGAATGTTCCGGACTCGTCAGCGTCCCGGCGGA
This sequence comes from Candidatus Kuenenia sp., assembly GCA_043754375.1. Taxonomy (GTDB): domain Bacteria; phylum Planctomycetota; class Planctomycetia; order Planctomycetales; family Planctomycetaceae; genus SXXK01. The sequence continues at coordinate 6,774 of JAYUVA010000128.1, forward strand.
ATGCTGACGGTTTTCGCCCCGGATTGTAATGTGACCCGTGCAGAATTCGCAAACCACTCAACGATCATCGTTATCGCCATTCAGCGACATCCGGGTTGACTGGCGAGCAGCAGCGGCGCCCGACTATGATGACAGTCAGGACAAAACGTCATTTCGCCGGTGGCGGATCAAAATCAATTTCCAAAATTCGCTTGAGTTTCAACGATCCAGGAGACACTGTGATGAGAATCGAATCCCGTTTGACTGAATTGGGAATCACATTACCGCCAACGCCCGCTCCAGGTGGTGTTTACACGCCGATTGTGGTTGTGGATCACATGGCATACGTATCGGGACAGGTCCCCTATGGACCGGACGGGAAACTGGTCATTGGTCGAATTGGCTCAGACATGACTGAAGAACAGGGAGCTGCGGCGGCTCGGACAGTGGCGTTGACAATGCTGGCAACCATTAAAGCGTCGCTGGGAAACCTGGATCGCGTGAAACGCATCGTGAAGGTTCTGGGTTTCGTAAACTGCACACCGGAATTTCAGAAACATCCCGCCGTGATGAATGGATTCAGCAATACGATGGTCGAAGTCTTCGGCGACGCCGGCAAGGCCGCCCGCAGCGCAGTGGGGATGGGTTCATTGCCATTCAACGTTCCCGTGGAAGTCGAAGCCGTGCTGGAATTGCATCCGTAAATCCTGGCTTCCGGAGAACAAACGGAAAACCGGCGGCTAGCGGTCTGTTGATTTAGTCT
>JAYUVA010000129.1:0-4367 GCA_043754375.1 Candidatus Kuenenia sp.
GTCAAAGTTGGCGACCAGGTTCTGTTTGGCAAGTATGGCGGCACAGAAATCGAAATCGATGGCGAAGAAGTCAAGATCCTGCGTGAGAGCGATATTCTGGCGAAGTTGGTCTGATCGGCCTTGAACCCACCGGCAAGTTGCCCGTGAAACGGTGTTCGTTCGGTGTTCGGTCGGTGGTTGTCTTTTTCCTGTAATTCACCTCGCATATACCAAAAATCATTGCAGCGTCTGAACCGCTGAAGGAGCCTTAAGAAGTGGCAAAACAACTCTTGTTTGACGATCGAGCCCGACTCAAACTGCAGCGGGGAGTGGAGACACTGGCCAAAGCAGTTGCTGTGACGATGGGGCCGACCGGTCGCAATGTGATTATCGACAAAAGCTTCGGTAATCCCGTCGTAACAAAAGACGGCGTGACCGTCAGCAAAGAAGTGGAACTCGAAGACCCATACGAAAACATGGGTGCCAAGTTGGTCAACGAAGTGGCCAGCAAAACCAGCGATACCGCTGGCGACGGTACAACCACAGCAACCGTGTTGACTCGGGCAATCTACGGCGAAGGTCTCCGCAGTATCTCTCTGGGAGCCAATCCGACGATTGTACGTAAAGGGATTGAGCAGGCGGTTGAAGCTGCTTTGAAGAGTCTTGAAAAGCAGGCCAAGCCGGTTGAATCTAAAAAACAGATCGCACAGGTCGGTGCGATTTCTGCAAATAACGACAAGGCAATTGGTGACATGATTGCCAACGCCATGGAACGTGTCGGTCGCGATGGTGTGATCACTGTTGAAGAAGGCAAAGGCAACAGCACGACTCTGGAGTTTGCCGAAGGCATGCAGTTCGATAAGGGTTACATCAGTCCTTATTTCGTGACTCAGGCTGAAGACATGAAATGCGTGCTGGAAGACTGCCTGATTCTTCTGTTTGAAAAGAAGATCAGCAGTCTGCGCGAGTTCGTTCCATTGCTGGAAAAGGTCGCTCGATCCGGCAAGCAATTGCTGATTATCGCGGAAGACATCGACGGCGAGGCATTGACAGCGCTGGTAGTCAACAAACTTCGCGGCATCCTGAAGATTTGTGCCGTGAAGGCACCGGGCTTCGGTGACCGTCGCAAGTCCATGCTGGGAGATATGGCGGTTTTGACTGGTGGCACGTTGATTTCCGAAGACCTCGGGATTAAACTGGAATCCGTTGAACTGTCACAAATGGGCAGTGCCCGTCGCGTCGAAGTCACCAAGGACGACTGCACAATCATTGAAGGTGCCGGCAAGCCTGCTGTCATCAAGACACGCGTTCAGCAGATCCGTGATCATATCGAAAAGACGGACAGCGACTACGACCGCGAGAAGTTTCAGGAACGTCTCGCGAAGTTGACCGGCGGTGTTGCCATCATTTCAGTCGGTGCATCTACCGAAACGGAAATGAAGCAGACCAAGGCTCGCATGGAGGATGCGTTGCACGCAACTCGTGCAGCCGTCGAAGAAGGTATTTTGCCTGGCGGTGGTGTGGCATTGCTGCGAGCAATCGATGCGGTCAAGAAGGTCGAAGCGACCGGTGATGCAGCGATCGGTGTGGGCATCATCATCCGCGCTCTCGAAGCGCCGGCTCGGACAATTGCCGTCAACTGCGGCAAGGACGGTGCGGTGATCGTCGACGAAGTCCGTCAGCTCAAGGGAGCAATGGGCTACGATGCTGCAAAAGATGAATACGTCGATATGTTTGTCGCTGGAATTCTGGACCCTGCCAAAGTCGTCCGAAATGCTCTGTCGAATGCAGCGTCGATTGCGGGGCTGATGCTGACGACTCAGGTGCTGGTGACAAAGATCGGAGATGCAGACGGCGGCAAGAAGTCTGCTTCCGAAGGCGTCGTGCGTTAGTGATATGGGACAGAGTCATCGCGGGTCGACCGGAACTGCGTGATGTTTCATGTTTCGATTCTGAATCTGCGGGGCACCAGAAATGGTGTCCCGCGTTCGTTTACAGCAAGATCGTCTGACAGGCAAATTACGCGGGACTGAAGCAGTCGTTTTTACTTCGGGCGCGCGATTGATCCCTCTCTCTCTCTCTGGTTTCTGATGATGACGACTCAGCGATGCTACTACGAAGTTCTCGGCGTGGTTCGCACTGCGTCGCCTGACGAACTGAAAAAGGCCTACAGGAAGCTGGCCTTGAAGTTTCATCCGGATCGCAATCCGGACGACGAGGATGCAGTCAGTTCGTTTAAGGAAGCGGCCGAAGCGTTCGAAGTTCTTAATGATACCGACAAGCGTTCGCGCTACGACCGTCTGGGTCATGCCGGTGTCCGTGGAGCTGCAGGGGGTGGTGCTGGCTTTCAGGATGTTAACGAGATCTTCGGTGCGTTTGGTGATCTGTTCGAGGGCTTTGGATTTCAATTTGGTGGCGGAGGCTCACGTGGAGGTCGGCGTGCCGGAGCGTCGCGAGGTGAATCGCTGCAGACGAAAATTCGCATTGACCTCACAGAAGCATTTCATGGTTGTAAACGCGAGCTGCGCATTTCGCGGCATGAACCATGCGACGTTTGTCAGGGGTCCGGCTGCAAGCCGGGAACTTCACCCGTGAAGTGCGCTACCTGTGGCGGGCAAGGTCAGGTGATTCAGTCGCAGGGATTTTTCAAATTTCAAACAACGTGCCCTGCGTGCCGAGGACGCGGTACGGTCGTAAAAAATTCCTGTCAATCGTGTAACGGCCAAGGCCGGTTGCTGAAGGAAGTAACACGGGAAGTTTCAATTCCCGCAGGAATCGATGCCGGGATGCAGATGTGTCTTCGTGGCGAAGGCGAAGCCGGAGTCAACGGCGGCCCGCGTGGTGATCTGTTCGTTGACGTCGATGTCAAAAAACATCCACTCTTTCAGCGCGAGGGACAGGATCTGATGTACCGGCTGCCAATCACGTTCGGGCAGGCCGCACTGGGTGCGGAGATTGAGATTCCAACTTTGAAAGGGCCGGAGTCACTCAAAATCAAGCCGGGGACGCAACCCGGTGAGGTGAATCGATTGCGCGGATTCGGAATGCCGGACCCACGCGGAGGCAACGGACGAGCGGGTGATCTTCTAGTCGAGATCCAGGTGGAGGTGCCGCGAAAGTTGTCTTCGGAACAGGAAGAACTGCTGCGAAAACTCTCCGATCTGGATCATAAAGACGTCATGCCGCACAGCAAGTCTTTCTTCGAAAAAGTGAAACAATTGTTTTCGGGGCAGGAAGAGACAGAAGCATAGGGGTTATTCATGACACAAGCAGAACCAAACGCCAACAACTCTGAACAGTCAGCATCGGCAGCCGATGAGTCGAGCGTCGATGCATTCGCGGATGCATTGGCACAGGATTCCGGGTCCCCGATTGCCAGCGCTGAGTTGCAGTCTAAGATTAATGACCTGCAAAACCGGATGATCCGTATGCAGGCGGACACGGACAATTTTCGGCGTAGAACTCAGCGAGAACAGGACGACGCCCGCAAATTTGAATCACTGCGACTTTTGCGGGATATTCTCCCTGGACTCGATGGACTCAATCGCGCAGTCAGCAGTGCAGAACAAACGGGTGACATGCAGACGCTGCTGAACGGCATCAGGATGGTGGCGCAGCAGTTTCGTGATACTCTGAAGGCTCACGCTGCAGAGCCGATCGAGGCGCTCGGAAAACCTTTTGACCCAAATCTGCATGAAGCACTGACTCAGATTCCGTCCGCCGAACACGAACCCATGACCGTCCTGCAGGTTGTGGAAATGGGTTACCGCCTGCACGATCGAGTCGTCAGGCCGGCACGAGTCATTGTTTCCTGTGCTCCGCCGGAGACGTAGCGGAGGGCGATTGTTCGAGCGGTATGGTGCCAGCGACCGTTTTTTGTGTTCTCCGCTTTGTTTCGAGATGTGATTTTATGCCAACCTACGAATATAGATGCATCGCTTGTGACAACAAGTGGGAAGAATTCCAGTCGATCAAGGCTGAGCCTACAAAGAAATGTCCGAAGTGCAAAAAGGCGAAGGCCGAACGAATCATCAGTGCTGGTGGCGGCATTATCTTCAAGGGCTCGGGATTTTATCAGACGGATTATCGCAGCGAGTCGTACAAGAAAGGCGCGGAGGCGGCAAAAAAGGCCAGTGATACCTCGACGGCAACAACGTCCGATGCAGCCAAGACGGACTCAGGAAAGACAGAGTCCAAAGCCACACCGCCAGCAAAGACAGAATCGAGCGATTGATTTGCGATTCCAGTAGCGAGGACATTCATGTCCGAGAGACTGTCAGGCGACATTCAACTGACGAATGTCAAGCACGCAACAATGTACTGCGAACGGGAAGCAATGACACGAAAGAATGCTGTCTTCGCGTCGGTGCCTTCAGGGATTTGGAAAC
>JAYUVA010000130.1:0-7868 GCA_043754375.1 Candidatus Kuenenia sp.
GGTTAAACTCGCCATCGGGCGTGACTTGTCCGGATTCCGTGGCGGAGGAAATACTCGGGCCCATCCGACTTCGCCCGTCAGACACAGCTCATCCAGCCATTCGGACTGATACCCGGTGATTCGCAGCGGAAGAATATCGCGTTCCCAGGCCACGGCTGGAATATCGAGCCCCTGTAGTTGGCCAATCACTTCAAACAGACCGTTCGATCCTTCACGACGATGAGACTCAACGACACCGTGATGTCGAAACAGAAATCGCATGAACACATCGACCGAGACCGGTTCAATCTGCCGCCGCAGTCCGTCCATTGTCAGTCGATGAATGCGCGCCAGCAGACGGCGATGACACCATTCCGTCGTGCGGGTCATGGCGCCGGAAGCGTCAGCGACATTCGACCGTTCTTTCTGGTCGTCGCCGACATACAATTCATCCTCAGACGCACCATCCGACTGTGTCGCGGCGGGCGGAGTGAACCTGCCGCGCAACACGATGCCTTCACCTTCGAGAGCTTCCAGTGCTGCATCGGTCTGGCTCACCGTGATCCCGATGCGTACTGCGGCGGCTTCCGTCGTCACCGGGCCACAGATTTCCAGCAGCCCGCGGACCATGGCGACGCGGGCTTCCGTGCAATCCCATTCGCTTCTGACGCCCTGCGGAACAAGGACATCCGGTACATGCACCGAATCCGGGAATGCCCCCAGCACTGCCGGAACTCGTTCTGTCGCCGCCCAGGCTCGAACGGAACGTACGACTTCTTCGGGCACGGTCTGCGTTGAAAATGTGACCATCGTCGCACGTCCGTGGCATGCCAGTTCACGAAACCAGCTCGACCATTCAACTCCTTCCTCGACCGGCAACAGAATCCTGCTGAGCAGGGTGTCGTGCAGTTCATCTGCATTCCGCACCATCGGCTGAGCATCCGCAATAACCTGAGCGATCGCAGCGGCGTCGAGTCGGCCAAGGTCGCGCACATCATCGACCGACAGCGAACGTCGCGTCGTAACCGCCCGCGCCCGGCGCTCTGCGGCCTCACCGCCATCCAGAAAGGCGTACTGATTGGCATTCAGCAATTCATAACTGAACGGCGAGGGTTCGCGCGTGTCCCGCGCGATGAACTCGATTTCTCCACGCTCGACCGCAGCCAGCACTTCCTTGAGGGCTACCATATCGTGAGCTTCGTGAAGACAGTCATCCATCGTTTGCTGAACCAGCGGATTGTCGGGAAGTTCGATATCTCCCACGACATTTTCCTGACACCCCGTCAGCCTCGGGAAAACGGCTGTCAGCAGATCTTCACTGCGAAACCGCTGTAGCGCGGGCGGGACTTTTCTGCCATTCCGGGAACGCGGGATCTGCAGCGCGCGCGTTGCGTTCCAACGCCAGCGATTCAGGAAAATCGGGACGATCAGAATCGCCTGCTCAAACAAAGCCTGCACGTTGCGACAGTTGAGCATGGGAAACATACTCTCCAGCGGAAAGCTGTGCTGCGGCCCCAGCGACAGGACAATGCCATCGTCGTCAGCATTCGCCTGAAGCTCAAAATCGAACGAACGACAAAACCGCTTTCGCATCGCCAGCCCCCAGGCACGCGTGATCCTCGTACCGAACGGAGCATGGATGACCATCTGCATTCCACCACTTTCGTCGAAGAATCGTTCGAAGACGACTCGCCGACATGTGGGCAGTAATCCAATTGCCGCCTTCTGTGCGGCCGCGTACTCGACTGCCTGTCGTGCTGCGTCCGGCGTGACACTGGCTTCAACGATCAGCCAGTCCTGCGCGGCAGCTCGATCCACAATGCGACATTCGAGTTCTTCACGGAGCTGTGAAACAGCTTCGGAAAGTTCAGCCGTCCGGCCTGGTGCTTCACCCTGCCAGAATGGAATCGACGGAGGTGCACCGCCGGCATCAGAGACAAACAGATCGCCGCCGCGCAGATATCGCACACGCCACGACGTATTTCCCAGCACAAAAATGTCGCCGGCCTGAGTCTCGCTCCCGAAATGTTCATCGACGGTACCGACGGTAATATGGTCTTCCTCCGTAATGACGCGGATAGAAAACACTTCGGGGATGGCACCGGCATTGGCAATGGCCGCCATCCGTGCGCCCGGACGGGCTCTCAGTCGTCGCTGGACCTGATCGTGATGCAGAAAGACCCGACCCCGGCCAGCAGAGGGTGTGAGTCCTTCGCTCAGAAATCCCACGGCACGATCAAATGTCGTGCGGTCAAGATTTCGGTACGGTGCAGCCCGGCGACACAGCGTGAAGAGTTCGTCGGAACTCCATTCCTGGCACGCCACTTCCGCGACGATCTGCTGCGCCAGCACATCCACCGGCGCGACAGGAATGGGAATCATGTCGAGCTGCCCCTGTCGGATCGCCCGGATCATCGCCATGCATTCAATCAGTTCATCGCGAGTCAGCGCGAACAGCCTGCCTTTCGGGGTCAAACCGAGTGCGTGGCCCGAACGACCAATCCGCTGAAGAAACGTGGAAATATTACGCGGCGAACCAATCTGCAGCACGAGATCGATGTAGCCGACGTCGATGCCCATTTCGAGCGACGCCGTGGCAACCACGGCTTTTAACTGTCCCGACTTCAATCGCTGTTCGGTGTCCTGCCGATGCCTGTAAGCCAATGATCCATGATGACTGCTGATGGCGTCTTCACCCAGAATTTCGCTGAGCTGGTGAGTCAATCGCTCCGCAAGCCGCCGAGTGTTCACGAAGATCAGCGTCGCCCGATGCGAATTGATCAACTCCACGATCCGCGTGTTGACTTCCGCCCATTGTTCGTGCATACAGACAGCACCGAGGTCGCTCGACGGCGTTTCGATTGCCAGGTCCAGTTGCCGCTGATGACCGATGTCAATGATTACCGGCATCGTATCTTTCGATCGATCTTCCGGGACACCCACCAGAAACTGAGCAATCTGATCAATCGGGCGTTGTGTCGCCGACAATCCGATCCGCTGCAGCCTGCTCGGGCAGATTTCAGCCAGACGTTCGAGTGACAGCGCCAGATGCGAGCCTCGTTTGTCGCGGACCAGCGCATGGATCTCATCGACGATGACCGTTTCGACGGTCCTGAGCACGTCACGGCTGCGCGTGCTTGTCAGCATCAGGTACAAAGATTCCGGAGTGGTCACCAGAATATGCGGAGGGCGCTTGACGATCGCCGCCCGTTTTGCAGCTGTCGTATCGCCGGTCCGCAGCCCGACGCGAATCTGTGGAATCTGCAGGCCGGATTGCGCGGCAAGTGCCAGAATCTCATCCAGTGGCTGCTGCAGATTGCGGTGCATGTCATTCGACAGGGCGCGCAGCGGCGAGATATAGACAACGCGGATCTCATCCGACAGTTCGCCAGTTTCCGCGAGCCGCAGCAACCGGTCGATCGCTGACAAAAAGGCCGTCAGCGTCTTGCCGCTTCCCGTCGGTGCCGCGATGAGAACATTTCGGCCTGCATGAATATGTGGCCAGCCTTCAATCTGTGGCTCCGTCGGCCCGGTAAACCGGGACTGAAACCACTGAACAACGACAGGATGAAAAAGCTGAAGCGCCATGCTGCGTCAGGATACGTCAGGAATTCAAGGCTGGCAATGATGAACTTTGGGAGAGCGAGGCTCCAGCCGAGCCAACGCCAACTACAGAGATCCACGGCCAGGCAGGAGCCTCGCCCTCCCGATTTCGCAATCGAATGTGATTTTGCCCACCACCCGCATCTCGATCGTCCAAGCGACATCCCACGCATCTGTGCGTGCCGCCGCCGATGCCGATTTCACTGCAGTCCGTGACATCGACAGGATTAGTCCAGAGTTGAACGCCGGAACGGGCATCAATCGCATCGGTTGTCTTTCGGCCGCGACGTCGTTCGCGAGCATCGATGGTATCCATGACTGTGGCTGTTCGTGCTGACGATGCTTGCTGTCGTGGTCGTTGTCGCAACCGTGTACTTTATACCACGTACGAATTGAATCGGGACAGATTATGACCGTCTGGCGGCTTGCTATTCGTGAAATCTGCCATCGAAAACTCAGCCTTCTTATGAGCGTCATTTCCGTAACGACTGCAATCGCCTGCCTCGTCGGCGCGCAGACACGGTTGCGGGCGGACCGCGTCATTACAGAGCATCTGCTTGAGAAAAATCGGTCGGAGGTTGAGCAGGCGCTTGCTCGGGGGAGGCAGCTGATCGATCGATTTGGCCTGTCCGATCGAAGTCAGCATGTGCCGGCGAAACTGACGTCGCGGCTCACGCAGGATTTGTCAGGGGTTCTAAATCCGCAGGAAATTTCGCAGCAGGTCGTACCCGTGTTCGGTGAGGAAACTTTCAGGATGAAATTGCACACCGTGAACCGGGTATTCTTTGTGTTGCAGTCCCATCACTTCGAATGACTGACCGTCATCGTTGACCCATGCAGTGACTTCCAGGCAATCCGGGACGGTATCTTCAGGCACGATCAGGCTGTGGTAACGTGTCGCCTGAAATGGATTGGGCAAATTTTCGAAAACACCCTTGCCGGTGTGCGAAATCATGGAAGTCTTACCATGCATGAGGCGATCTGCCCGCACAACTTTGGCACCGTACACTTCCGCAAGGCATTGATGACCGAGACACACACCAAGGATCGGGATCCTGGGTCCGAAGTGGGCGATGAGTTCCCGCGACAGACCGGCCTCGGAGGGTGTGCAGGGGCCCGGCGAAATGACGATGCGTTCGGGACACAGTGCTTCAATCTGCCTGATGGAAATCTGGTCATTTCGTTCGACGCAGATCTCCACCGCCGGATCGATTTCGCCAATCCGCTGCACAAGATTGAAAGTAAACGAATCATAATTGTCGAGCAGAAAAATCATTGGAAACTTTTAGTCGATGTCGGAAGGTGTTCGGTTTGCTGGTCGCTGACATGCAAAGAATAACAGTCTTTCGCCGGAAAGTGCATCCCGTGCAGGACCTGGGCAAACAATTCTTTGCTGGCATCGAGTCATCGCAATTCACTGCGTTTTGAGTGCGGAATGAGAAGCTGGGCGTAATGCTGCGACCATTCCCATTCTGCCAATCCAACAGCGACAGATTCGTCGGTTGGTTCAGGTTTCATTGGAACTGTGCAAGGTCAATCGCCGAAACAGGATGATGAATCCTCAGTGAAATCATGCGCGATGAACGTCATCAGGCGGAATCTGCCGAACACTGAGGTGGCTGACTTGGAGGTCAGCTTTAGAATTCAACCTCAGCGTTACGAGTGGATTGTGCCATGAGGAAGCTAGCTTTTCCGCTGGCCTTGTTGATCGCCGGAGCGATTCAGGGCTGTGCCACGGGTCCGCAGTTTTTTGGACACACCGACGAAACCAGCTGCTACGAGCCTGGCTCAGATGAGTGGTGGGCTGAAAAAGCGCTGTTGCCGCCGGGTGAGCGCCAGAAATGCAAAAAGGGAAAGATCTGGCCGGCACGTCCAAGATCTACCGAGCCTCCGCAGCAATTTTCGCACACTTATCACAGCGAGCATTACTGGCCCCTGCCTTATGTTTGTCGGGATCGACAGGCCGTTCATGACATGATGGACATGCAGGTGTCGCTGGGCTGGCAGGAAGAGACCACAATCTACAACCGCCACTTCGATTTGGAAGCCAATACGCTGACCCGTGCCGGTGAGTTACATCTGCAACGCATCGTTTACGTCAGTCCGCCGGAACGTCGCGCTGTATACGTGCAGTCTACACACGATGCCGGCATGGATGCGGTTCGTCTGGAAATAGTACAGGCCGCAGTGGCATCAATCTGCAATGGCAATATGGACGTGCCGATTACACTTCGTGAATGTCAGGAATATGGCCGCGCGGCTTCGGAAGTGCAGACGATCAATTCGATGTACAACGGCAGCATTGCCTCGCCTCGCCTCTCGTCTGCGGGCGGATCCGGTGCCGCAGCAGCAGGTAGCAGCACGCCGTAATGACAAGAGGAACCTGAGCACCCAAAGGCACTTGTTTTAGAAACGTTCAGCCGGAAGGTGCTAGTGGTCTGTTGATTTAGTGTGCATCGTCAGCGATCTTGTTCAACCCTGAGCCGCAGGCGACGGTTTCAGCTCACGCCGTCGCCTGCGGCTCAGGGTTAAGCGATTGAATCAGCAACCCGCCAACAGCATGCTCGCAACAGAATTCGTCATCGCGCACGTCCATGTGGCATGAAACTGCCGAAATCTATTGTGCCTCGTTGATAGAAGAATGAGGAATCTCACTGAGGCGCATTTCCTGCTGATGTCTGCGTTGTGGAGCGGACGAAGTCAGACAGGAAGTAAAGCGCACAGGGAGGTGCTGAATGACTCTTAGAATATTGAACGTAGTGCTGCTGATTGCAGGGCTGAGTTTTTGCCCTGGTTGCGCCACCGACGGACTGAAGATGCCGTTCCGGGACAAGTTTGCGTCTCTGGATTTCCGCAAGGACGATCCAAAATCTGCGGCGGAATCAGAACTCAGTCCGGAATTTCGTGCGGCACAGAAGGAGTTCAAGAAGGATCCGGAAGGAACACTGCTTGCGTGGGCTCTCTGGCAGGAGGATATCGGTGAATATGGTGAAGCACGCAAGAAGTATCGCGAACTTCTGGTCGCATATCCCGAGAACATTGAAGCTCAGTTGGGGCTGGCGCGCATTGAACTATCCTGTGGTCGCGTCAAGCAGGCCGAAGACATCCTCACCGAGGTTGCAAAGCAACGTCCGACCAGCGCGCCCGTGCGGCTGGAACTGGGCCGACTCTACACTCAGCAGGAAGACTGGCAGAAAGCCATAGCTGCGTTTGAAGACGCTTCCGCAATTGACCGGGAAAACCAGGTGTGCCGGTATGAACTGGGTGTCGCATTCGCTCGCAGCCATCGCTACGATCAGGCTTTGTCGCATCTGACCTACGCAGTCGGCGAATCTGCCGCCAACTACAACATCGGCTACGTTTTGCACGAGCAGGGGAATGATACTGAAGCCGCAGAGTGGTTTCAGAATGCTCTGCAGTCGCATCCTGATTCCCGGACCGCGGAGAAAACCCAGGCGATGCTGGCGCAGCTGTCGCCGCGGAATTCTCGACAACGGAATTCGCCGCTAACGTACCCGTCTGCCAATCCATCAACGCCCGCAGTCGCGAGCCAGTTCAGGCATGCGACAATTGATCAACTCGAACCAGCATCATTCGAAGCGCCAAGTGTTCGCGCTGCGTTCACGAATCGCTCTCAGGCCCCGGATCGGGTGCTGCCGTTCGGGTCCAGCGAAGCAAATCCGCAGCATTTTTCAAAGTCGTCAACGCTGTTGCCGCCGGTCATTCAGGAACCTGTGGGGGCTGGAATTCCCAGTCAGTCAACTCAACAGACAGCGAACACAGATCCCCGCAGTTCGTTCCAGACCGTTTCGCATGCAGTACTGCAGGAACCGACTGGCCAATCCGACAACTCGGCCAGGCAACCGCCTCGCTGGCATGGAGCCAATCCTCAGCCACCGGTGACGAAGGGGCAAGTCACGGCACCGACAAAGTGGCGGGGTCGATAGTTTGACTGTTCCATTTTGTTGGTAGTCCCGCCTTCTGGCGGAAATTCACCGTGTCAAACCACCAATATTCAGCCCGGTTTCCGGCTAAAGCCGGGACTACCAGGGAATCCTGGACAGTCGAAATCGCGCTTTGTGAAAAGCTCTACAATCGCGGTAGGCCCTGATTGACTTGTCTGACTTTGCGACTCATTTTGTGCCATCAAGTGAGATCGCTTCATCTGCGGAAATGAGTTGGTCGAGATCGCTGTCGATTTGTACGAATTGCCGAGCTGTACCCAAAAACTCACGAGGCGAAACATCGCCGTCCTGATTTCGGTCCATCCGCCGAAACCACTCCGG
>JAYUVA010000131.1:0-5449 GCA_043754375.1 Candidatus Kuenenia sp.
GCGGATGGGCAAGCGCCAGCCGAGTCCATTCGTCGCGACACAGCAACGTTCCTGAGAACAGGGCCAGCAAGGCAGGTTGGAAGCCGGTGGTCAACGTCAGATTTGTGCTGATCATCGCCCCCTGGGAAAAACCACCGAGCACGATGCTTCCTTCTTCTCCACCGTATGTGATTCGCAGTTCCTGCAATGCCGCAGCCAGCAACGATGTCGCTTCGGCCATTCCAGGGGGGCAGATCCGCGTGAGTTCTGAATAATCCTGTGTCTGATTGATTTCAGCGAGCTGTGCCATGTTAATCGGCCACCATGCCCGACCGCCTGGCATTCCCATCGGTCCCAGATCGATCGGCGCTTCCGGGAAGACGAAGCGAAACTTCGCCGCGATCACTTCACTCGCGTCCATCAGCATCGCTCCAATATCGACCAGATCATCGCCAGACGCTCCAAATCCATGATTCAGGATTACGAGACCACTGTGGGCTTCATCGAGCGTGTCGGACTGAATCACACGGCATTTCAACGCACCGAATGGACGTACCAGTTTAGACAGCTTCACGATGCTGCTTTCTGCTGCAGTTGCATCGCATCCAGAATGCGTTGGCAGGCATCGGACTTGTTCAATGCATAGAAATGAATTCCGGGAACTCCGGCGGATCGCAGCTCTTCACACTGCTGAATGGCATGTTCCACGCCGATTTCAAACTGCGCCTGAGGGTCATCATGCACGGCTTCCAGGCGAGTGGCCAATGCTGCAGGAAAGACAGTACCACACATCGACGTAATGCGTTTGATCCTCGCAAAGTCGGTGATCGGCATGATGCCGGGTACAATCGGAATCCGGATCCTCAGTTCGTCACAACGATCCCGGAACGCAAAGAAATTGTCGTTCACAAAGAACAACTGTGTGAACACCGCATCTGCGCCTGCATCGATCTTGCGTTTCAGATGCTGCAGGTCGATGTCCAGACTGGGTGCTTCCTGGTGCTTCTCGGGATAACCGGCGACGCCGATGCCCAGATCGGGATGTGTCTGACGGATGAGTTCCACCAGTTCATTGGCATTGCTGAGCCCACCTTCGACGGTTTTGAATACTTCCTGCCCGGCGGGAGGATCGCCGCGCAGAGCCATCACGTTCTGAATGCCTTCGGCGACTGCCTGATCAAGCCAGCTGAGAAGTTCGTCCCGAGTCGAACCGACGCAGGTAAAGTGCGTCATTGCGGTTTGGCGAAAGTCTGATTGAATGTCGCGGCACCACTGCAAAGTCCGATCGCGTGTCGAGCCGCCGGCTCCGTAAGTACACGATACAAAGGACGGATCGTATTCAACCAGAGTCTGCAGGTTTCGGCGTAACGCTGCATCACCGTCTGACGTTTTCGGCGGAAAAATCTCGATGGACAGCACAAACTGTTGCGTCCTGAACATTTGAGGAAGGCGCATGTGAATAGGTCTCAGAGGCTATCCGAAAACGGGTCTGACCCTCTCCGGCAAAGGGTCAGACCCCTTTTCGGATAGCCGGGGCAGGGAAAAATGCATGAATTTCATGAACTCGAATCTCGCCGGCGTTCAGGCCGGAAATCGTAGCGGATGACATCGGGAAGTTCATAGTCTGTTTTCTGCCTCTGTCAGTGTTTCGCAAGGTTTTCGGGAATCAATCGCGGCAGTCACGAATCCTGCAGTCCGCCGCAGCCCCTGGAAAAAGTATTCCCGCTCCGCTAGCATTCAAGCGCACCGCAGGGTTGCGATGCGTCTGCCGTTTATGGGGTTGAACTACGAAGCGTGTTCCCCTCACATCGCGTTGGGGCCGAGTTGTCCTGATGGTTGCTCTGTCGCTGATCGTTCCTGGCTGCCAGTCGCAGGTGAAAACCGAACCGGACGCAGATCCCGTCGCAAACATCAGCGTACATGACCGCGAGCGAACATCAGGATTATACCGCACGCGGTTGGGATCGGCTCGTTTAACCGCGTGCCCAGCGGGCCGCGCGAACAGGGTCCCGTTGGATGGATTCCCACGCGCGGGGCGTTGCCCACGCGGTTAAACAAATGTGCCATACTCAACCGCGCGCGGTATACTTCAAGCAATCGAGATCATTGTCAAGGTCGAGTGTCCCTTACGCAAAATGTATGTTTTGGGCAGTCGCGACAACTGTCGGATCGAGTCCAGGCCGATCGCCAAATGACTCCGAGTTACCGATTGAAGCACCAAAGAAGTTGCCTCGCTGGCTCCAGGTTGTAGATTCTTATCAGCTGACGTTGTTGTCGATATGATTCGGGTCCCTTCAATCAAGGAGTTCAGATATGTTGAAGAAGTTGATGCTGAGTGCAGTTGCGTGTTCCATGATTCTTATCTTTAACAGCAATGATGCCAGCGCTCGAGTCAAAGATTGTTGCAATCCGTGCCAGGTCGTCAAAGTACACAAAGTGCGATGCCCGAAACCAAAATGTGTCAGGCATCATCACCATGACTGCTGTCCCGCTCCTGCGTCGTGTACTTCCGGATGCGGGCAGACTTCAGGAACTCAGCACCTGGCACCCGTCGTTGACCACGGCCCGATGCCGTCAACTGCAGCACCTGTTGAGGCAGCCCCGTCGCCATCAGCAGCCGATGCTCCGAAATAGCCATCCAGTGACAGTTGCGTGAACCTGCGAAGCTCGATCGGTTTTCCGGTTGAGCTTTTTTTGTTGGCCACTAGGGAATCCAGGGATTCCAGGAGGCGTAATACATCGCCTGTGGCACACTGGCCTGGAGGATCTGGTCGGAGATGGTCCTCGGCTGCGATGTTTCTGCTCCGAGCACCAGGTCGATCAGGCCTGGCGTGGAACGGTATTCGAAGGCATCGTACGAATTCAACTTCAGCGACCGAGCCATGTCTTCCACAGCGTCTTCAACATAACCAATCTGGTCGACCAGATGCTTTTCGATCGCCTGATTGGCGGTATAGATTTGTCCGGTGGCGAGTAATCGGACCGCAGCATCGTCCAGTTCTGTTCGATTGTCAGCAATCACCGAAACAAAACGGCTGAACGCATCTTCCATAATGGCTCCCCAGACCGTTTTCTCCTGATCCGTCATGTCTCGAAATGGATTGAGCGTATCCTTCAGCGGGCCAGTGACGAGTGGTTCGGATTTTACGCCGAACTTCTCCACGAGTTCCGTGGCATTGTACCGGGGAATGATGACGCCGATCGATCCGGTCCAGGTTGTGGGTTCTACATAGATCCGGCCCTGCTCGCCGATTCCCATGGCGATATAATAACCTCCCGAAGCAGCAATGCGTTTCATGGCGACGTTGACGGGTTTGGCTTTGGCCAGTTTCTGAATCTCACGGTACAATTGATGGCTGTCGGCGACGAAGCCACCAGGACTGTCAATCACCAGCAGTACACCACGTACGGAGACATCCTCCTGCGCCTGCTTGAGTTCTCGCAGCCAGCGACTGGTGAACGGCGGACTGATCGTGCCTTCAAAATTGATCACCGCAATGCGATCCCGGGCTCCCGCTGTGCCCAGCAAATGCTGCTCAGGAATTCCCGGTCGTCGGTACGCAAGCGGTTGCCAGATGTACCAGACGTTGAGCACCAACGACACAACCAGCAGCCCGATGAAGATTCGCTGGAACCCGGGCGAACACCGCGCGCGAATCGTGGCACCTTCGCAGTGAATGATGACATGGCGGGCGTCAGTGTGTGACGCATCACTTGGAGGCGATCGAGGCGGAGATGTCATATGGATTTTGCAGTCAGGTGGCTGGAACGAGGATTCAGAAGTCGAATGTCCCGATTTTAGACGCAGCCACTGCTGCCTCCAAAGCAATGAAACCCCGTAAAAACCGGCATTATCGAAAAACTTTGCGCAATCGTTAAAGTTTAACATCCGGATGCGTCGATGGACCAGATACGTAGTGTCAACGCCCAAAGCGCGGGCATGCATGCCGACTTGTCAAATCATCGGATGGTCCACAATGTTTCATCGTGTCATTGGCCTGAGTTCTGTTCTGCTGGGATGTCTCGCTGGCTGCAGCCTGAGCGGTCATGGAGACAGAGGCTGTTGCCAACACGGCGACTCCGCAAGTTGCCACGCGCCTTGCAGCGTTGCCGAGGATTGTACATGCTCAGCTCCCCTTTATCCAGGTGATCAAAACTGCCAGGACAATTGCCAAAAACACAGCCGTCAACGACCGATGCAGCGATTTGCGACGGCATTTCGTCGTGCATCGTCAAAGCGGAAATCCGGTCCGCACGCCAGTGAATGCACGTCCGAATCATGTGGCTATGAATCAGTGATGAGCCAGCCAATGATCTGGGAACAGAATCCCTGCGGTCAGCCGATGTGCGGTGCTCCACAAGCGTGCGGCTGCGATTCTTGTGGGCCTTCGTGGACTGGCGGTTGGTCCGCAGGTGACTCGCCTGCAGGTGGTGGGTTCTACGCCACGCCTGAACAGGGCTCAACAGGCTGCGACTGCGGACAACAGCATTCGACAAACGGATCAATGTACATTCCGGAAGGGAATGCGCAGTTCGAAAATTCAGCTGAAGCACCGAGGATGAGTGTTCCTGCCAGCGAGCAGAGTCACGTGGTTCCTCGATCGTTCCCGCCATCGCCGGGTTCGCTCGACGATAATGTCGCGAAGCCGCTACCGCTGCCTCCGTCGAGCGAAGGAACAGCATCCACGCCGCAGGATCTGACACCGATGGAACCTCCGATGGAATTCCCGAAGAACACACCAGGCGACTTTGATCCGCTGCAGCAGGAAGGAGCACCAGCCGCCGAAAAAGTTGTGGACCCAGTCAGCTTCGAGATTCCACGACTGCCAGCAATTCCTGAACGAGACCACTCGTCTGCTAAGCGCGGCGGACCTCAGCCGGTACGACCAATCGCGACAGATTCGGAGCGATTCCAGAGATAGCGAATTGCCGCAATGGATCTGGAATGACCATCAAGACGCTGCCTATCCGGTATGACCGTCTCCGTTGGCATAGTCGTATTTGTTTTGCCACAACCGCCACACAGATCGCGCCTTTGGGATAATTTGCCGGACCGTGATTTTGAACAGCGCCGATAAGACTCTCCAGAACTCGCAGGTCTGCGTATTCAGGAAAGCTTATCCCAATGAACGCACGTGTCTTTTTGCTCGCACTGGTCACCATCGCTTTTATGGCGATCTGGGATGCTGATCATCCCGTCGCAGCTCGCGCTGCGCTGGCTCAGTCGAAATTTCAAAACGATGGCGTGCCAACTGCTGGTGCGACCCACGATGCATTGATTCCGCCTGCGAAATACCTGCAACCCGGAACATGGCAGGCGATAAGTCTCGACGGCGACACGTGCCGTATCACGATTGAACGCAACAAGAGCCTGACAGATTCCACATCAACGGACCCACTGCGGTCTGAAGATCCAAAAAAAAATCTGCGTCATCGAATGAATCACCTGACGACTGCCAACTGACGACTG
>JAYUVA010000132.1:0-12067 GCA_043754375.1 Candidatus Kuenenia sp.
CACCAGCTTCGAGGCATCCCCTCTTTTTTTGCCATACCAACTTCAAAGACTATAGCCAACTCGTCACGGCGGAGCGTGACGGCTACTTTGCGATTTGCCCGTCACCGCCATACTTTACTGACGTCCAGCCTGCGAAACATACGACTATGACTCCGGATATCACGAGACTCTGCACACAAACGCGCCGTCATCTCCTGCAGACCGCGGGACTTGGTATTGGCTCAATGGCTTTGCAGTCTCTGTTGGCGAAAGACAGCCACACAGAAGCAACGCTGAAGAATACTCCCGCGACCGCCCTGAAGCTGCCGATGCTCGCGCCGACGGCCAAACGAGTGATCTATCTGCACATGGCAGGATCGCCGTCGCAGCTCGAGCTCTTTGAACACAAGCCGGATCTTGACAAACTGCACATGCAGGACTGCCCTGCGTCATTTCTCGATGGTAAGCGATTTGCATTCATCAAGGGCGTGCCCAAAATTCTGGCGGGGCAATTTTCGTTTCGTCAGCACGGCGAGAGTGGTCAATGGATCAGTGAACTGTTGCCGCATTTTGCATCGGTCTCGGACAAAGCCTGTGTGATGCGGACTGTCCAGACGGATCAGTTCAATCACGCTCCTTCGCAGCTGTTTATTCACACGGGAACCCCGCGGCTGGGAAATCCTTCGCTGGGATCGTGGATCAATTACGGGCTTGGCAGCGTCAACGAGAATCTGCCAGGATTTGTGGTGCTGTTATCGGGAGGAAAAACACCGGACGCTGGCAAGTCTTTGTGGGGTTCCGGCTTTCTTCCGTCCGTTTATCAGGGAGTGCAGTGCCGCACGACAGGCGATCCGGTATTGTATCTCACCGACCCGAATGGAATGGATCGCAACCTGCGCCGCCGCATGCTGGACACCCTGGCAGAAATGAACGCTGCTGAATTCGAACGCAGCGGAGATGCGGAAACTCAGACTCGGATTTCACAATACGAACTGGCGTATCGTATGCAGATGTCCGTTCCGGAAGTGATGGATATCTCGAAGGAACCCAGGCACATCCTCGACATGTACGGGGCACAGCCCGGATATGTCTCGCCGGCCGAAAGTGCAGATGATCCACGAGTCCTCTACAAGGGCGACGATTCCACGTTTTCAAACAACTGTCTGCTGGCGCGCCGGCTGATCGAATCCGGCGTGCGTTTCGTGCAGTTGTACGACTGGGGCTGGGACCATCACGGATCATCATTGGGTGAGAGCATTGATGAAACATTGCCGATCAAGTGCCAGCAGTCTGATAAGGCCATCGCGGGGCTGATCAAAGATCTCGATCAGCGTGGTCTGCTCGAAGAAACGCTGATCGTCTGGGGCGGTGAATTCGGTCGCACGCCGATGATGCAGAACAACGTGAACACCGAACTGAAAAAGGGCTACATCGGTCGCGATCATCATCCATATGCCTTCACGATGTGGATGGCCGGTGGCGGGATCAAAGGCGGTCTGGCATACGGAAAGACCGATGAATTTGGTTATTATCCGGTCGAAAATCCCGTCACGATTCGCGACATTCAGGCCACCATTCAGCACGTCATGGGTCTCGATCCGCACCGTTTCAGCTACCTCTATCAGGGACTCGACAACCGCCTCATCGGTCCGACTGATGAAGGTCGAGTGTTGACAGATGTGATTGGCTGAGCGTCATCGCTCCATGACCGAATTTTGTCATCAAGGCCCCCCGGTCAATTGACGAACGCTGCTCAACATCGTCTCATATTGCTCCTCTGGCACATCCACATTTCCCGCCCGCCACAAAAAGGTACTCGCCATGTCCGATCGTTCCGTCAGCCGTCGCTCCATACTTCAACTCGCTTCGTCGGCTGCTGTCGCCAGTCTGCTGCCGTCTGAAATGCTGTTTGCCAGCGCGATCAGTTCGAATTCTTTGACACTGGTTCCGGGTGATGCCCGCATTGGCGCTTTGAAGGATCTGGACGGATATTTCCCGTTCACGCCATCGACATCGGTGGACGTATGGAACGTCCGCAAAGAATTCCTGCTGCGGCAAATGAAGGTCGCATGTGGACTGTGGCCAATGCCTGAACGGCCTCCGATTGAAGCCACCGTGCATGGCCGCGTCGAACGGGATGACTACACGGTCGATCGAGTTTACTTTGAAAGCAGCCCTGGCTTGCTGGTGACGGGAAGTCTGTACCTCCCAAAAAATGCAGTCGGAAAACTGCCGACGATTCTATGTCCTCACGGTCATTGGGCGAACGGTCGATTTCACGATCATGGCGATTCCATCAAGAATGAAATTGCCTCCGATGGCGAAAAGTTTGAAATCGGTGGACGACATCCGTTGCAGGCCCGCTGCGTGCAACTGGCACGCATGGGATGTATGGTGTTTCTGTATGACATGCTGGGCTACGCTGACGGCAGCTCGTTTACTCAACCGCTGGCGCATGGATTCGCGAAACAACGGCCCGCATTGAGTTCACCTGAAACGTGGGGGATGTTCAGCGCGCAATCGGAACTCCGGTCATGGAATGCACTGGGGCTGCAGACGTGGAATTCAGTTCGCACTTTGGACTGGCTGACGTCGCGACCGGACTGCGATACGGCTCGGATCGGCGTGACCGGAGCCAGTGGCGGCGGCACGCAGACCTTCATTCTTGCGGCACTGGACGAACGCGTCACGGCAGCCTTTCCGGCTGTGATGGTCTCAACCGCGATGCAGGGCGGCTGCACCTGCGAAAATGCCTCTTACCTCCGCGTCAACACGGGCAACATTGAAATTGCAGCTCTTGTTGCACCGCGACCGATTGCCATGAGCGGCGCGGATGACTGGACGGTCGATATCGAAACCAAGGGCCTGCCTGAACTTCAGAAGCACTATGCGATGTTGGGCGTTCCCGACAATGTGCATGCGAAATACTTCAAGTATCCGCACAACTACAATCAGCACAGCCGCATGATGATGTACAATTTCTTCAATCGGACACTGAACCTCGGCTTCGATGAAATTGTGGAACGTGACTACGTGCCATTGACCGTTGCAGAAGCGACGGTATTTGATGCAGAGCATTCGGCACCAATGAAGACTGAAGCCACAGAAGTTGCCCTCCTGCACGCGCTCGATGCCGCGCAGCAGAAACTGATCGCTGCTCTGGCATCGCATGATGCCGCCAGCCTGAAAGAATTCCGTCGCGTCATCGGGGGCGCGCTGGAAGTGATGATTGGCCGCGCGTTGCCGCCTGCGGGATCGACGCACTTCGAAAAATCGGAGGAGATTGCTCGAAACGGATTCGTCGAGTTTAAAGGTGTTTTGACTCTGAAATCGCACGGTGAAGAGTTGCCAACCGTGTTTCTGTTGCCGCAGAACTGGAATAAGCAAGTGGTGCTGTGGTTCGATCTGTTAGGCAAGAATCAGCTCTTCGCGGCAGATGGTCAGCCTAACAAGCAAATTTCCAGACTTGTCAACGCTGGTTTCGCCGTCGCTGGTGCGGACTTGTATCTGACCGGCGACTTTACCGACGATCATCAACCCGTGGCTCAGATGCCCGTGGTCAGGAACCCGCGAGAATTCGCGGGATTCACGCTGGGCTACAACCACCCGCTGTTCGCTCAGCGAGTGCATGATGTGCTGACATGTCTGTCGTCCGCGAAGTACCACGAACAAAATCCGTCAAAGGTTCATGTCGTCGGCGTACATGGAGCAGGCGTCATTGCCGCTGCTGCCTGTGCGCTGGCAGGCAATTTGGTCAGTTCGATAGCGGTTGACACGGAAGGATTCCGTTTCGAATCAATCACTGAAATTCGAGACGTCAATCTGTTACCAGGTGCTGTGAAGTACGGTGACGTACCGGCAATTCTGGCTCTGTGCTCGCCGACGAAAACGGCTGTCACAGGCGAGACGGCAGATTCAGTTGCATTGATGAAATCGGCGTACTCTGCAAGCGGCGGAACGACCGACTTTCTCCCAACAAGCGACGACGATTCGGCGATTGTGGATTGGTTGCTCAAGCAGGTGTGACGAACCGCCACACGTGCTGTAAAACCGGCGAGCGGCATGCGTCAGCTTGCCGGTACGTTGCGATTCAATCACAAATCGAACTTGGCGCGGGCTTCGCCCGCAACCCAAAGTCGCCATCACGCTCCGCCGTGATGAGCATTTGTCAATCGACATTCATCCACCGAGACAGAGTTCCACGATCTGCCCGTGATGGGCTGATGGACAAGCAGCGCGGGCTCTCCATTCAGGTGGCCCACTTCCAGGCTCGTCCCGGCGGAGCGTGACGGCTACTTTGCGCTGCAAACGCGGCGTTTCTTTCGCGGAGCGAAAGACGACAATTACCCCTTCAGCACTTTGCTGATCGTTTCTTTCAGCACGTTGCTGCTCTGAACCAGAGCCGTCTTTTCTTTGGACCACAGTTCGACTTCGATGTGACTTTTCACACCACTGCGGCCGATGACGGTCGGAATCGACAGGCAGACGTCGCGGATTCCGTAGGCACCATTCATCAGGGAACTGACCGGATGAATGCGTTGATCGTCCAGCGCAATGCTGTGGACGACGTCGGCAATCGAAACGCCAACCGCGAATCCTGCGCCGCCTTTTTTCTTGATCACTTCGGCTCCACTCCCACGCGTCTTCGTTTCGATTTCTGCGATGAGACTAGCCGTGACGCCGGGATACTTGTCAAGCGGCAGGTTGGCGACCTGCGCCATCGACCAGATCGGCACCATGCTGTCGCCGTGCTCACCGAAGATTGTCACTTGCACCTGAGTCGGAGGGACATTCAGGCGCTGACCCAGCAGGCTGCGGAGTCGCGTGGTATCCAGAACCGTGCCGAGCCCGATCACCTGCGTCGCAGGGAGGCCAAGTTCTTTCACTGCCAGGTACGTAAGCACGTCCACCGGATTGGAAACCACGAAGACAATCGCGTCTTTCTTGTAGCCATGCTTCTTGAGATCCGCCAAAATTCCCCGGAACAAAGTCACGTTGCGGTTGATCAGGTCGAGTCGGCTTTCGTCCGGCTTGCGTCGCAGGCCAGCGGTGATCACGATCACATCGCTGTCTTTACAGGCATCCGTCCCGCCCGCCGTGATCCGCTGAGGTGCCATCAATGACGCACCGTGCAGCAGGTCCAGGGCCTGACCTTCGCACAATTCCTGATTGACATCTACAAGCGCAATCTCGCTGACAATCTTCCCGGCCTGCAATGCAAACCCGGCACAGGAACCGACCAATCCACCACCACCGATAATGCTGACTTTCATAGGAGCCTCAAGTTTTCAGTTTTCAGAAAGGCCAATCGTCAGTGTCAACCTGATTGGGCTTCGATCATTTTTTTCCATGGTGCAGGAACACCCTGCCACGCATCCTGGTATGTCGATTCCAGTGGAACCGAGATGTAACGTTCTTCGTTCAGAAACAACGGCATGTCCGGGAGAGCCTGCTCACGAGAAACCAACTCGACAAATCCACTCAGAATATCTCCGGCCTCTGCACATCGAACTGAAAACAGCGTAAACGGCTCGGCATCGGTCGCACCCGGAACCTCAGACTGATCCGTAATTGAGAGCGCCAGTGGTAACCCGTGCGGATCGACCGGCCCGGGCGGAAGGACATCGACCAGCAACAAATGAACTCCTTCATCAAGCAAGATATTCACCTTCTTACGAAGACTCTCCAACGCGCGATGATTGTTCTTGTTGCCGGGGGAGATGATCTCAATGACTGCGATGAGTCGATGGCTGCTGACATGCCTCAGTGCAATATGATCAGCTTTGCCTGCGTAGTGACGTCGATCGGTTTCAAACTGATATTTAACCCTGGGAGGATGGTCGGCAAGGGCAACGCCCCCTGACATATAATCCGGCAATCGCTCACCTCGTCCATTTTCGTCAACCGGCTGCCAGGCATCGAGTGTCACCACATCCGCGTTTGGCCCTCCGACGACTTGCTCTGCTGCCGCGTAGTAGCCATCTGGTAACAGGCCGGAGTTCAGGCTGTTCTTGATATTGATGATCCAGGTCTGATGGAAATCATGAAACGCACCGTCGAAGATCCTTGTCCAGTCATGCACCGGCATATCATTCTCCTTCAATTGAGGGAGTGCATATCATATCAAAGATGCCGCATGCAGGTTATGCCTTATGTAGGTCCTGCCTGCCGGGCAGGACTTCGCGGCTTGCCGCGACTGCGACCAGTTGAGATGGACAATGCGGCAACCTGACGCCGTTGAGCGGACGTTCGTCCCATGGCGGTTCGCCTTGCGGCGAAAGTCCTTTCCGGCAGAAAGGACCTACTTTAAGCCTTTCCCAAAGCAGCCAAAACCTGGTTCGTAATCAGTTTCACCAGATCTTCATTAACAATCGCGGGCTTCGTGTCGCACGCTTCGCCACATGGTTTTTGCAAGATGCCCGGATACTCAGGGGCCTTGTCGAAGGCACGCTGAACCGGGATGTTTTCCTTGTAGCCTTCACGGAAGGCGCTGTTGCCGCAGAGGTCACAGTCTTCGTTGTGGAAGCGCGGATCGTCAAAGCCCCATTTCTTCTTGAGGTCGAGCAGCTCACGGCTTTTCTGTTCGTTCAGGTATTGCGGCTGACCAAGCTGCTTCGCCAGGAGCAGAATGCGGCAGTAAGCGTCCAGGATTTCAGTTTTCCAGTACGCATCCACCAGATCTTTGCCGAAAGAAACCGTTCCGTGATTCTTCAGGATGATTGTGTTCGTGGCTTTCAGGAATGGAACCACGGTCTGTGCAAATCGCTGGTCGCCCGGCGTTTCATACGGCGCGATTGGCACTTCGCCCATGAAGACTTCCACTTCCGGCAGGATGCATTGAGGAATCGGTTCGCCAGCGACTGCAAATGCCGTCGCATGAGGTGGATGGCAGTGAACCACAGCCTTCACGTCCGGGCGATGTTTCATGATTGCCAGATGCAGCAGGACTTCGCTGGTGCGTTTGCGAACTCCGGCGATCTGCTTGCCTTCCATATCGACGGCACAAATGTCCTCGGGTTTCATGAAGCCCTTGCAAATCATGGTGGGCGTACACAGCACTTCATTCTCGCCAACTCGAATGCTGATATTGCCGTCATTTGCTGCTGCAAAGCCTTTGTTGTACACACGTCGGCCGATTTCGCAGATCTCTTCTTTGAGTCCTCGATCGTTGATGCCGCTGTTCCATTTGTTTGTCATGAGCTTTTACTTCGTAAAAAGTTTTCAGTTTTCAGTTGACAGTTTTCAGTGAATCGCAGTTCCTGTGCTTTCTGAACACTGAAAACTGAACACTGAAAACTCGCTGCGGTTACTCGACGCTTACGGCGTCGAGTAACGCGGCACAGTACGCATCGATTGGTTTTGAGTTCGGATAAAACGGAGTCGATGCGTCGGCACTTTCTGTGACCGCCATCAGACTACCGATGCCCGCTCCCATGTCATCGTAAACAATAACTGGTTCCGTCCGGCCTGATTCATCTCCATTCAGACCCGCATGCATCAGAGGGACCGCCAGCTTCCAGCTCGCGCCGGTGAGTGATGGATTCCAGTGAGACAACGTGACCGATCCGATACATTCCATGATTCTCATCGTGCGCCTCCTGCGGCGATCTCTTTCCAGTGACCCGGTGTACTGGACGGTGCCGTGAGTGACCGCAGCAGACGCAGAATGTCACCGAAAGACCATCCGGAGGAATCCAGGCAAACAACCTGTGGACTCATCACTGTGATCAGCGTCACAAGATTTGTTGTGCGGGCGATGACCGCTGCCCGCACGGCAGAGCTGCGATTGAGAAGACACGCCACGATCGCCGGTTCCCCGCCACAACAGGTGACGATGCCAGCGCCCAGATTCTCTGCGGCCACACCGGCGGCATCGAATTCCGTGGATGCGGCGATTGTGTTCCATCCAGCAGCCGCAGCCGCTGCATGAATTGTGCTGCTTGCCCCCACGGCGATGAAGGTCCCAACCCCGGGCGATGAAATCTTTCCGCCGACAGGACTTGTCATCCGCACTTTGTTTTTGCGAATAAACTCTCGTCCCGACGGAGTCATCACTGCTCCAGGCTGTAGAGAGATTGCGCGCCCCGCAGCGTTGGCTGTGATCAGCACGTTTTCACTGACAACACGACTTCTGATCTGCAGTGTTTCTGTTTTGGTCTCTGCACTCGACTTTGTCACTGTCGGCGCGGCAGCATCGATCATCGGCACGCGGGTTTGCATTTCCCGCATGACGCTTTGGACGATCTGATCAATGAATTGAGCACTGATGGTCATTGGTTAGTTTTTAGTTTTTAGTTGGCAGTTGGCAGTTGCTGAAAACTGAAAACTATTTCCTGCGTTTCTTCACGGGCTGTGGTTGTTCATCCAGTATTCCCTGGACCGAAAAGCGAAGCGGTGAATCCTTGCGGCCCGTCAATTGCTGAATGTATTTTGTATCACTTGTAAAGAAGACATGATCCCCCTGACGAGCCCCCAGCGGGTCGATGGCGATCTGAGGGAATTCATCCGGTTCGTTGTTAATGTCCAGCGGCTGCAATACGATGAGCTTCCATCCGTTTAGCGAGGGATGCTTCAGTGTTGCTGTTGCATGGCCGATGACTCGGGCAGATTGCATAAGGGGAGTTTTCAGTTTTCAGTTTCTTCTGAATTGACGGAGAGAGTCCAAACAGCATTCGATTTATTTGCCTGGCTTCATCGACAATGTGGTTCATTTGTGGCTTTTCCAAACTTCTAAATCCTCAAACGACTGAAAGGCCATAAGGAAAGTTTTCAGTCGAAAGTGTTCAGTGTTCAGTAACGGCAGGGACAGCCTAAGTTTGTTGCGATCTGTGAAACTGCGATTTACTGAAAACTGAAAACTGAAAACTGAAAACTAAATAATCCTCAAGTCATCCACCATCACACATCGTCGCTGGCGCGTGAACGTCATGGGACTCGTCACGCCTTCGCCGGTGGGGGTTGCAATGCTGAATGACAGATAGCCTTCGCCGCCAAGACCGAGCCCTGCCATGCAGGGTCCGTTCTTCACGAACAGTGTTGTGTTCATTACGCGGCCCATCTTTGTGATCGTATGGACGTCGCGAGAATGGATGATCGCTGTATGGCCGAAGCCGTGTTCATATTTCTTTGCGAGAGCAATGGCATGATCGCTGCAGTTGGCTCGTACGAACGGGATAAACGGCATCATCTGCTCTTCCGTAACGAAAGAATTGAACTCGTCCGTTTCGCCGTACAAAATCAAAGTGCTTGACGGAATGTTCAGGCCAATCTGAGCTGCCAGCCATGCCGCATCCTTGCCGATGTAATCCCGGTTCAGCACATAATGCCCACCCGGTTCTTTCGGTGGCCCAAACGCTTTCGCGGTGAACGCGGCAACTTGCGCTGCGTTGAGTCGATAGCCGCCGTGATGCGAAACGGCCGTCATCAGTTGATCGAAGATTTCCTTAACCGCAAAGACTTCCTTCTCGCTGATGCACAGCAGACTATTGTCGAAGGCAGCTCCGGCGACGATGGATTTGGCTGCGTTGTCGATATCAGCCGTGGCATCGACGACCACGGGAGGATTCCCTGGACCAGCGACAATGGCACGTTTAGGACTCTGCAAAGCTGCTCGCGCCACTGCCGGTCCGCCGGTCACAACCAACAACTTGACGCCGCGATGATCAAACACAGCCTGCGCGGATTCAATCGTTGGCATGCCGATGATGTTGACCAGGTTTTCGAGTCCTGTCGTCGCGAAAATGGCTTTGTTGAAACGTCGTACGCCTTCGCTGGCGATCTTTGCTCCACTGGGGTGCGGGTTGCAGACGATCGTGTTTCCGGCAGCGACCATGTTGACAAAATTGCCAGCGAGGGTAGGCAGCGAATGAGTGACCGGCGTGATTGCACCGATAACGCCGAACGGAGCGTACTCGGTAATCATCAGGCCGTGTGAACCACTGATCGCTTCGGTCTTGAGGAACTCAACACCGGGCACGCCTTTGATCGCCTTGAGTTTGGCAATCTTGTGTTCCAGGCGACCGATCTTTGTTTCTTCGAACTCAAGCCGCCCCAGTTCTTCGGCCTGTTCATCGCAGATCTGCTTGACGATGTTGATTGCTGTCTTACGATCGTCCAGGGACGCGCGGCTGAGTTTTTCAAAACCCTTCTGAGCGGCCTCAACGGCTTCATCGACGGTGTTGAATACACCCCATCGAGTATCCGGACCTGTTGCGCCATTGACTTTCGCTGCCGAGCCGTTGCGGGTCGTCAGTTGCGTCAGGACTTCCTGCACAATACTCCGGATCGTTTGTTCGTTAGCTGTGGCCTGCATTGTTGAGAACTCTCTCTTCTTTTATTCCGGCGAGCGGCAGGGCGTCAGCCCTCCGTGCAAATCACCGGTTGAACATAACTGTCTAGTCAATTGATTTCGGCAGAGGCACTCATGATCCGCCAAGGCGATCGACAGGAAAAACACGGAGGGCTGACGCCCAGCCGCTCGCCTACATTTGCAATTCCCGCAACTTATCTAGTTATTGGCTATTCGCACTAAACACCGTCTTCTGCTTCACCTGCACCGTATCCACAATTCCAATGATCGCCGCATCAATCGGAAGTTCCTTCGTTCCCGGCGTGAACCGGGCACTTGATCCCTGAACACACAGCACAACTTCGCCTTCACCTGCTCCGACCGTATCGACGACCACAAATGACCGACCGGTGGGTTTCAGGCTCTTTTGATCCTTTTCATCCACTCGTAGCGGCTCAACAAGCAACAGTTTCTGGCCAACCAGCGACTCAACTTTCTGAGTTGCCACGAGACTGCCGGTAATGCGTGCCAGAAACATGGTTGTTGCCCTTTGTAGCCCTCACGCTCCGCGTGAGGAGCCTTTGTCACTCGACGTTGTTGATTCTGAAACCTGAACACTTGATCGATATTGTTCGCTTTGGGCTCATCACGGCGGAGCGTGATGGCTACTTTGTAATCGCCGCAGCCGTCTGACGCGCCACGACGAGTTCTTCGTTCGTTGGCACCGTCCAGATCTGGACGCGACTTGTCTCTTTGCTCAGGCAGGCTTCACCCTTCATTCCTGAGTTCTTCGTCTCGCACAATTCCACGCCTGCCCACTCCATATTACGGCAAACATTGGCTCGAATGCGTTCGCTGTTCTCACCAATTCCGCCGGTGAACACGATCACATCCGCTCCGCCAAGCAGAGCCATGTAGGATCCGACATAAGATCGAATCGATGCCTCGAACAGTTTCAGGGCCTTTTCTGCTCGATCGTGTCCTTTCGCAGATGCTTCCTCCAGGTCGCGGCAGTCACCGCTGAGTCCGCTGATACCCAACAGGCCACCTTTGGAAGACATCTCAGTCAGCACCTGTTCAAACGTCAGTCCCGTTCTCTTCATAATCACCGGAATCGCATAGGCGTCAAAATCACCGACGCGATTGTTATGCGGCAGGCCTCCCTGAGGACTCATGCCCATCGATGCAGCAAAGCTTTCGCCGTTGCGAATTGCACAAATCGACGCACTTCCACCAAGATGGCAGCTGATGACCTTCAGATCCTGACGAAAAGGGGTCTGACCCTTTTGCGTTTCAGGGTCTGACCCCTTTTCGGCAGCCGCAAGAATTTGAGCGATGCGGCCTGCAATAAAGCGATGGCTTGCACCGTGAAATCCCCAGCGACGAATCTCAAAATCCGTGTACCATTCGTAAGGAACCGCGTAGGCTCGATGTTCGAACGGAATCGTTTCGTGAAAGCCTGTCTCCAGAGCGGCCACCAGCGGAATCTGTGGAAATGCCTGCTGCAGTTGTCGCATGGCCCGCACATACGGCGGGTTGTGAGCTGGAGCAATATCCGACAGAGATTCCATCTTCTGCAGCAATGTCTCATCGACGATACGAACGCCGCTGAGATTCCCTGCAAAGACCGCTTTGAACCCGATGCCACCGACTTCATCTACCGACTTCAGACAGCCATGTTCTGCATTCGTGAGTTGCTCCAGACAGATGCCGACAGCGGCCGCGTGATTGGGCACGGGTTGCTGCGTCTCTGCTTTGTAGCTTCCGATCTGCACGGAACAACTGCTCAGAGCCCCCGCC
>JAYUVA010000133.1:0-6712 GCA_043754375.1 Candidatus Kuenenia sp.
ACTCACAAACCAGTGGAGTGTCCGACCGGAATTACTGTTCGACGAACCTTTCAGCGATTCACCAGGTGATATCTTCGCACTTGAAAGGCTTTCGAATCAGGAACTGCGGCAACTTGTCAGTCACTCCCTGCAGCATCCTGAAATGATGTCCGATGAGGCATCATGTCAACGACTTGCGAATCGTCTGATCAGTCGTGGTGAATTTACCGCCGCAGAGCTACTTCTGATCGGATGGTGCGAGGTTTCGGCGACCTCAGACAAGCCTTCGTACGGGCAGGCATCCGAATTCCTGGCGCAGCTGAGGACACGCCGGGACACTAACGTGTCTCGAAGCCGATCGGTACAGACCGCAGAAAATGTCGGGAATCTGAGTCGCGTCATCGGCAGTTCCGAATCGCCTGAGATCGGAATTACGTCCACGTTGTCAACGCCGCTTTCATTTGAGTTGTCACCGTTCATTCGACAGCCAGACGCCGAGTTTGATGCGATTCATCACCAGGTCTGGCTCGACTTGCTTCCAACGCATTGCAGGATGAATACATATCAGTCTCGCGACGCTGATGCTGTTGGCACGGTGACTTCCATGGATCCGTCAGACGGATCTGTTCGAGATCAGATTGTTTTGCCGTTTACGATCAACAGTACGGCCGGGCGCTTCGTGCCATTGTCGGACGGTGATCTCACGCCGGCGATGTTCCCTGTCTGTAGTACCGACGAAATTGCCATGATATCGTGTCCGGTTCCCGGTAAGGCTGCCATCCTGTGGACTCGGCATTTTCGACATGGCGAAAAGGACACACTCCGAGTCGAATTTGGCTCGCTGGGTTCCGCTCACTTTATCTGGCAATTCGGTGATGAGCTGCACTGTTCGGACCCATTGACAGGCGATGATTTGTGGACTCGAAAGCGGACCTTGTCGCAGAGCGCGCAGACGATCATAGATCGCGGCACAAATCCGTCTGTACGCAGGATTGCTGGTGATCGACAGGCAGTGATCGTGATGGGCAGCGACTCTCGCAGTTACGAACGTTTCAATACCCGCGACGGAACACTGCTGGGTTCCGGGCGACTGGCGATCGGTAAGTCTGAATCTGTTGTTACGGTTGGACGATGCTTGCTGTACACCGATGCGAATGCTCGCCTGCACATGTTCGACAGCGCGTCCGGGAAAGATGAACTGGAAGATGAAGAACCAATTTTACCGCTGAATCGTGACGGCAGAACCATGTGCCAGGTGCTGGAGAATAATCGCGTGCTGATGGTGTCGGCATCACTTGAATTGATACTGATTGACGTCGATCACGGACGAATCATCTTCAAGACTCCAGCATCGATGTTTATCGAATCCGGATTTGTATTTTCGTGCTCGGCATTTGAACGCCACGGGCGTCTTTTTGCAGGACTCAGCGGTGAAGGCCGATCCGGCCAGGCGATTCAGCACGCATACAGCCGTGGTGCACCGCTATTATCAAATGGGCCGTTGCTGTGTCTGGATCCGGTTACAGGAGAAGTTGCCTGGAGCACCCACGTAGAGCAGGCTGTTTTTCCGGAAGTGCTCGGAGATCCGACGGATCTGCTGGTGTCCTGGTCTGCTCCGGAGCCGTCTCTGGAATCCAACACCGGATATCAGTCGGAAGACAAACTTGTCGTGCAGATCTTTGACGAAAACACCGGGCAATTGATCGCTCGGTCTCCCGTCTGTTCCAGCCTGCCCCCACTCCGCTGTGTGCATCTTGCGGACGAGAGACTGATACAACTGACCACTCCGAATGCGACGATTTCGATCCGTGCATCTGCCGCAGATTCATATGCGTTTCCGTAGGAGTCTGTCCGATCATATACTCTTCCCTGATTCGCGGTCACGATGAGACGCGCGCTGCATCCGGTACGGCAGTCGCAGGCTACAGATTTTCTGCCGTCCCGACAATGTCATAATCTGGTCATGATATGGCAACTAATGACGCGACGCTGAAAACCAGCCCCGGACGGTCTTCTACCCGCCCAACGTTAATCTTTTATTCAGAACGGGACCATTGTGAAAATTCCTGAATCCGCGCTGATCGCAGGGTGTGGTTATGTGGGTGGCCGTGTCGCTGCGACGTGGAAGACACGTGGAATGCGGGTGTTTGCTGTCACACGCCGTGAGGTGAAGGCGCAGGAGATCACCAAAGCCGGAATGACGTCGATCCTGCTTGATCTGGCTCAGGCAGATGCAATTCCACAATTACCGGACGTTGACGTCGTGCTCTGGAGCGTTGGCTTTGACCGCACGTCCGGAGCGTCAAGGCAAGCGATCTGGATTGATGGTTTGCAACGGCTACTCCACGCCCTGCCTCCGCGTGGTGAGCCCAGGCGAATTTTGTACACGTCGAGCACGAGTGTTTACGGCGAGGGACACGGGCAGGATGTAGATGAAAACGCAGTGCCGAATCCGACGTCAGAAGGTGGCCTTGCGTGCCTTGCGGCGGAGCAGCTTCTGCAGGATTTCGCAATGCAGAGTTCGGCGTGTGTTTCAATTTTGAGGCTGGCCGGGATTTACGGTCCGAATCGACTCCTGCGGCGCATAGCCGATCTTCAGCGTAACCTGCCGATCACGTCGCCGGCGGATGAATGGCTGAATCTGATTCATGTCAATGATGCAGTGACGGCAATTGATGTCATCAGCACGCTGGACTCTCCTCCGTCATTGATCAACATCGTGGCAAGCGAAAGCGCCACGAGACGACAATACTACACCACGCTGGCGAACCTTGCCGATGCTCCGCCACCGATATTTGCAGCGCAAACTGCTGAATTCCATTCGCAGTTTCCGCGCCGTGGCGGCAACCGTCGCGTGGTCAGCGGGGTTCGTGAGTCACTGCACATCCCGTTCAAATACGATTCGATCATCGATGGGCTCAGGACGGCATTTCCATAGTCAGACGCTTGCCGACAGATACCGTCTGCATCCGAAACTCTTATCCCTCACGCGATTGAAATCACGCTGGCGATTTCCGGGGTTTGTCAGATACTCAGGATTTCCGCAACTGACGAAAAGCGAACGAAGTTGTCGTCGGCGAAGTCGTCGGTTTTGGCGGATTGTGCCGCTGCCGTTGTCGTTGGAATCCGCGGTGTCACCGGCGTCGTAGGTGTCGTGTCCAGCGTCAGGCTGGTGTCGCTCTGGACCGACAGGACTCGAAACGTACCCGTGCCGATACTGATCCGCGAACCTGTGCTGGTGCCGAGGCTGGGCACATGGCCATGGAGTTCCGTGAGGAATTTGGTGCCAACGCCGGTGATCGTGGCGCTATTGGCCGTTGTGGAAACCGTGCCGGTGAGCGCCTTGGATGTCGCAGTAAACGGAACTCGCATCGGCACAGTGTTCACAGGACCGTTGGTGGAATCGCCGATTCCCGTGGCAGTGGACAGGTCCGTGATGATCAAGGCGGCAATCTTGTCGACGACGGTCATCCCGTTACCAATGACGCGACCGAAGACCGTATGTGGCACGGTGTCAAGGCTCGATGCGTTGTTGTTCGTATTGATAAACCACTCACTGGATCCGCCGTTAATATTATTGCCCGGCGTTGCCATTGACAGCGTCCCCCGGATATTCGAGGTGGCACTGTTAAACTCATTGTCGATGTTCGCATCCCTTGGGATTTCGGAAAGCTGATTATCGTTGATCGTGTACCGTCCAACCTGAATGACGAAGTTGTTCACCGATCGTTGCACGATGGCATCGGTATAGCGCGCCGTGTAGCCCAGAAAATTCGCCACAGTCAGCGGCGTCAAGGTGTTGAACATTTCCACTTCGTATGTGCCTTCGTTGGTTACGAATCGCACGATCTTGTCGGTCGCAGGGATAAATTCCACATTGACTGTTGAGTCCGCCGTCCCTACACCAGTGAATGTTGACCGCACTTTGATCCTGTTGAGTCCGTTCAACTGGTCGTTGGTGGCAGTCGCGGTGTTTAAATCCGTTCTTTGCAGAGTAACCATCATGGCAAAGTGCCCGACGCTGTCGGCTGTGAGCGTGCCGTCGTCGAAATTCCCGTCGTTATCAGTGTCCAGTGTGACGGTGGCTCCCGGGAAAGTGTTTCCCGCGACTTCAAAGCCGGCGTTCCGAGTGATCAGAACACCTCCCACGGATGCTTCTGTCGTGTTGGCCGAATTGTCTAATGCCAGTGTCAGGCCAATCAATGTTGCGGCGGCGGCATCGGCTGCAGTCGCTCGGGCAATCAGCCCGGTTGTTGCAGCATCGATGCGAGCGGTCCGTGACGGAGACACCGTGGAGTCTTCGGACTTGCGAACCCTGTTACCGGCATTGAACACGGTCGCCGCGCCGAGATCAACTTCGTCGTTATTTCCGTCGCCCGCCTGAACATGAAATGGACGGTTGAATGTATTGATATTTCGTAGCAGCACCGAATCGCTGGCGCGGCCCATATTGAGCGCGACCGCACCACCGATCGTGTTGCCATCCATCAGCAGCATATCCGCATCCTGCTCTGTACGCACTCGGAGGGATCCGTTCAGGGTCGATCCACGAATGACAATATCATCATTGCCGGTACCGGTGTTGATTCTCGTGCTTGAGTTGGTCGTCACGTTATTGAAGGAAACGCCGTCTGCGCCTTTGTTGCCCTCAATTCGAATCTCGCCGTTAGCCGTCAGGTTTGTAAGACTGATGAGATCGTTACCGGAATTCCCTTTGATTCGCAGCACACCTTCTGTCGTGGCATTTTGCACGCTGATGGTGTCATTGCCCGCTCGACCATAAATGTTGATCGTGTGCTGGAACGTTGCGCCGGTCACGCTGAGCACATCATTTCCGGCACCGCCGTCAAGCCAGGTCGTGCCCGATACTTTGACGTTACGACTGAAAATCACCGTATCATTTCCGGCACCCGTCTGAATCGAGATGTTCCCAGGTGCTGTATCGGTGTTGGCCGCGATCACAAAAAGTGCCGTCGATCCGTTGATCGTCGTATTGCTCAGACCACGCAGAACCACCTGATTGTTGGCTACTGTAACTTCGATCTGATTGTCAGCGGCATCGCCCGAGACCGACAGATGTGCGCCGTTCAGGCTGGCGACCACATTGCCGGCCAGCAGGGTACGGCTTTCCAGCACTTGAATGCACTCTGCCGCAGCGACCTGTGGATTCCGGGATCGATTTTGAATACGTCGGTCTCGCCAATGCCACATGTTCCTAATCCCTTATTTCAGTGTCCGGATCAGCCGCGAAACCTGCAGTGCGCGATGCCGCCGCGAGTGACGGAACTGTGTCGTTACTATCGGTACTGCCGCCTTAATCGGTAAAGTGAAATACCAGCAATTGCGTAAAGACGATCCATTTTTGTAATCTGACAGTTGAAGTGGAGGCTTTAGCCTGCCGTATATCCGGGATCCGGGATGCGTATGCAACCGGGATGCGACGGAGCGTGTACCGCTGGGAAAAATGCAGTCATTTTTCCGGAATCAACAATGGATTTTCCCACTCTGGCGGTCTCGAATTGCATTCCTGCCTGCGCCGGAGTAGCCTTCGCTCGCTATTCCCGTCCTGTGGCATCTTTTTGCAGGAGGGACGAATCCGATATTGAAAGATGGATGAAATGACTGGCCCGGGCGAAGATTCTCACAAACACAAATCTGACGACGCTGCCAGGTATCTGGCAGAGTCATTTTTTGGTCTCAACATGAATCCCGCCGACGTCGGCGGTGAAGTGCTGTTTGATGACTACGATGATACGAAATCAGAGATTGAGGCAGGCGCTTCCAGCCAGAACAGGCCGACGGATCGTGCTGAGCCTGGTGAGGCTTTTTTCACTGCAGATTCCGGTAATTCAAGCGCAACCTCCGCACCGAATCGCTTCGAAGAGAACCTCGATGATCTCATCGTGTTTTCAGATGATGATGATGACGACGATAACAACGTGGTCGATGATGAAGACGACGATGAAGAGGACGACGAGAACTTCGACTTCGGTGAAGAGGAAGAAGAAGAAGAAGAAGAAGATGATGAAGAAGATGAATTCGAGGATGATGATGAAGAGGATGACGAGGATGAAGACGAGGATGAACTGGACGATGCCGACCTGGATTTCGGTGACGATGTCATCGTTCCGGCTCCAAAGAAGGCGGTACCGGTAGCGCGCGAATCCCGGCCAGCACGGGATGAGCGTGGAGTCGATTCACGGACCAGTCCCGGGCGTTCCAGTCGGGCTTCTGCTGAATCGCGTGTTGCGCAGCGTCCTGCTTCACCGCATCGTGACGAGCAACGTAACGACCGTCGTGATGAACGACCCGCATCGCGTGGTAGTCGTCCTCAGGAATCGAGGCCGGGGGCTCGTGCTGACAGCCGCGGATCTGATCGCCCACCTGCAGCGAAAGCGGCTGATGCTGGTCGCAAATCGCCGTCAACTGATGATGAACACTGGAATGAACTTGAGGGGTGGGTTTGGGACGACGAAGCGAAGAGAAAGCCAGCGGCTGCATCACGACAAGTGGCCGCAGATGTAGACAACGATGATGTAGACGACGATGAGGTTGAAGAGATTGTTCAGACCACACCCGCCGCCCAGGCGGACAGCGACGACGAAGATACTGCGCCACGTCGTCGCGGGCGACGCCGTGGCGGTCGCGGTCGGGGACGCGGTCGTCGTGAATTTGCGGAAACGGCAGCACCAACAGATGACGCAGCCGGGACCACCGGTCGGACAGTCGATTT
>JAYUVA010000134.1:0-3781 GCA_043754375.1 Candidatus Kuenenia sp.
GTCGATGTTGCAGATTCTGACGGATGTGCCGGCTCTGCCCGGTTTCCTGTTTCTCACGAATTCAACGACAATCCAGGCTACGCGTGAAAGAGTGCCTTGACGTGAATTTGTCAAAACCGTCACACTTCATGGGGTGGGCCGCAGGGCTTGGAAAAGGGGTCCCTTTTCCAAGCCTCCTGGTTTTGTGAGCGGCAAGGCGCTAGCCGCCGGTTTTTGCAGATCAATGACCCGCGGCTAGCGCCTTGCGGCTCACGGTCCTGGAGTATCGGGACAGACTTCTAGAAGACCAGAACAAAGCCGATTGCCTCGATTGCACATGTCAAATCCTCGAACAAGTTCACTATCGGAATCCTGTCACACTGAGCCGTCTGAGTGGTGCCATCTTACTGATGAGGGGCTGCTGGATGTTCGTATGAATCAGCTTCATATCCGCATTGAAGGCACGGTCCTCGAATCGCGGATCGAACGCCTTTACGCCGAACTGGAAGCCCGCAATCTTCGGTTCCGGCCGCATTTCTGGTTATCGGATGAATGGTTTTCACCGGATGGTGTACCGGGGATTGCGATCCCGTTCTATTTGGCGCACCCGCGGTTGGCGCGACTTGAAAACCACATGATGCTGGAAGTGGAAGGGGCATCGGAAGGAGCGTGCATGAGAATTCTGCGGCACGAAACGGGCCACACGATTGAAACCGCCTATCGGCTTCACCGGCGCCGCAAGTGGCAGGAGGTCTTTGGAAAACGCTCGCAGCCGTACCCTGAGTATTATCAGCCAAAGCCATACAGCAGAAACTTCGTCCATCATCTGGACATGTGGTATGCACAAAGCCATCCGTGTGAAGACTTCGCAGAGACATTTGCCGTCTGGATGAAGCCGCGTTCGCGCTGGAAGACGCAGTATGAGGGTTGGCCTGCAATGAAGAAACTCCAGTTCGTGGATGAACTCATGCAGGAGGTCGGTATGTCGCGCCCGCAGGTGAATTCAAAGCAGCACTTGTATCCACTCAAATCACTTTGCAAGACCCTTCGTCAACATTACGCCGACCGACGATTGCACTATGGGATTGAAGCAACGAACTTCAACGATTCCGAACTTCGAAAATTGTTCTCAGATTCTCCTGAGAACTCCCGTCGGGTCCCGGCGGCTTCGTTTTTGAAACAGCATCGAGTAGAATTTCGACGGTATCTCGCCGAATGGACTGGTCAGTATCAGTATACGATTGATGAAATCCTGTCCGAAATCATCCGCCGTTGCGAGGAACTGAATCTGCGGCTTGACAGACCTCCAGCTCAGGTTCGTCGGGACGCACTCGTCATGTTGACAGTGCAGGTGATGAACTATCTTCACAACGGGCATCATCAGGTCGCACTATGAAGCCCCTTCGAATTCTCGTCCTGGCTCATGAAGACTTGCTGCCACCGGACAGCATGGAAGGCTTCACCGACGAAGAAATCCTGGAATGGAAGTGCGAATTTGATGTACTCACCACGCTGCAGAATATCGGACACGACGCACAGATCATCGGCGTGCGGGACGATTTGGGTGTGATTCGTGAAAAGCTGTCTGACTTCAAACCACATATTACGTTCAACCTTCTGGAGGAATTCCGCAGTGTGCCCACGTTTGACAGCTATGTCGTCAGCTATCTCATTCTGAAACAGCAGAAATTCACCGGCTGCAATCCTCGTGGCCTCATGCTGGCACATGACAAAGCGCTGACAAAACAGATTTTGACATACCACCGCCTTCCGACGCCGAAATTTTTTGTGATTCCTGTGGGACGCACTTCACGTAAGCCACCTCGACTGACATACCCATTATTCGTCAAGTCGGCGACAGAAGAAGCGTCACTGGGATTGACTCAAAATAACATCGTGCACACCGATGAAGAACTGAAGGAGCGGGTCTCAGACATCCACAAAGTTACTGAGTCCGATGCGCTGTGCGAAGAATACATCGAAGGCCGGGAACTTTACGTCGGAATTATTGGAAACACTCGCCTGACAACCTTCCGGATCTGGGAGTTGCGATTCGATAAGAACAAAGAAAAAATCCCTCTCATTGCGACTCGAGAAGCCAAGTGGGACCCCAAGTTTCAGAAGAAGTACGGAGTGATGACGTATCCTGCTAACGATCTGTCTCCGGAGTTTGAACAGAGAATCCTGCAAACATGCAAGCGGGTCTATCGGGCTTTGTTTCTCACGGGCTATGCCCGCATCGACCTGAGGCTCACGGAAGACGGGCGGATTTTTGTCCTTGAAGCAAATCCGAATCCCAACCTGTCCTACGGCGAAGATTTTGCCGAATCCGGCGATGCCCGGGGAATCCCGTACGAAGACCTTTTGAATCGAATTGTCCAGCTGGGACTGCGATATTCACCGGTCAAATCGGTTTAGAACCTTTCGCTTCAGCACGATGAACAGTCCGTGAGAATCATTGGGGACGATTTCCCACAGGTCGGGTTCTACTTGAAGCTCGCGAACCTGATCAATCGATTTGATGGTGCTGTAACGATGACCGGTGTCGATTACAATGTAGTCGGTATCGGCAGGCACGCCGGGCCGGTAATTGTTGACGGCGCGCAGATAGCCACTGTAATCATACGACCGATCAAAGTGTGTCAGACGAGTGTGAACATAGTCGGTGGACGCGACTCGGGCATTCGCCGGCAGACCCGCGAGCACTTTCTGAAACGCAGTCGCTCGTTCTCCCGGAACGTACAGGTTTTCCCTGCCGAATGTTGAAGCATGCGACCAGAACGTTGCTCCGACGGGCATGAGCGACCCTGACACCGCCGTACACGCCGCACAGAAAAAAGCCAGTCTTGCGGCACTGATGGCGTTGTTTCCAGGTTCCTGTTGTGACCGTGTTTTTCCCGGGGGGTGAAGCCGCTCACTTCGCCGCAGGTGGGCGTTATGCGAACGCAGGCTGGCCGCTGCGGCCCAAAACAACACGGGAAGCAGCGGAGCGTGAAAATGATGAAACGGGATCGGCGGCAATTCGCCAAGACCAGACATGTCGGTCGTGGCGGAACTATTCCCCAGCTGGATCAGGCTTAACATACCAAACGTGGCAGCACCGGCGATCAGATACTTCGGTCGCCGCAGTGGATTCAGGCCCAGCGGCACGGTCAACACAATCACATAGTACAGCGTCCTCAGACTGACAAGCTGCGACAGGATCTTACCTGGTGCGTGCAGAGCTGTGCGGAACAGGTCGCCAGGGCTATTTCCGAGGTCTCCAAAATAGCGACTGTAGTGGACCGCTTCGCCACCTCGAAATGCCGGAATCACCACCAGCACCGCGAGCAGCAGCCAGGCAAGGGAAACGACCATCAGCCCCATCGACCAGCGCACAACACGATTTGCTTCAGCCAACGGTACGGCTGCGGAATTCTGTCGCGCGATCAGAAAAAAGACCGCACCGATGGATCCGACGACCAGTGCAAAATCTTCCTGCGTCGTCAACGCGATCAGAAAACACAGTGATGCAGAGATCATGCGGCGACGTTCGGCAAAATCAATTCCCCAGAACAAAAACGGCAGACCGTAGCAACTGGGTCGCAGGGTTTTGAGATCAATCGCGATATCCAGATAGTGCATCGGAAAGAACAGCAGCCACGCCAACGACAGCCACATCGCAGCGCGTGAACTGCCTGAATGGCGTTTTGTGATTGAGAATATCGGCACGACACAGATCGCCAGCGAACACGAAGCCACCAGTTCCATCATCAGATACGACGGCCAGATTCTGTGGAGCGGAAGCAGAAATAAGTGAATC
>JAYUVA010000135.1:0-2807 GCA_043754375.1 Candidatus Kuenenia sp.
CAGGGTCGTTATGAATGCCAGGTACTGGATTCGTTTGGTCTGGAAGGTGAAAACAACGAGTGCGGCGGGATTTATCAGATCGGGAAACCAAAAGTCAACGCCTGTTTCCCCCCACTCACGTGGCAAACTTACGACATGGACTTCACGGCGGCTCGCTACGAGGGCGGCAAGAAGGTGAAGAACGCGCGTGTGACGATCAGCCACAACGGGATAACAATCCATGATGCTCTTGAACTGCCGAATGGGACGCCGGGAAAGAACCCGGAAGCTGATTCGCCTGATGTGATCTACCTTCAGGGCCACAGCAATCCCGTGGTGTATCGCAACATCTGGATCGTGAAAAAGTAGCAAGGCTGACACCGCTTTGACCTCATCGGACGGATCAGACTGATCCGTCCGATTGTCGCGAAGGACAACCTGATGCAATCAACTATCGTGCAAGTTCCGGTACCTTTGGCGGTGCCAGCAGGAACAGCGATGAAATCTGCGCGGTGGTGCCTGAGCATCGTGTTGCTGATCGTGTCGCAGGCATTGGCAAACGCAGATGAGAAGACTGATCCGCCTGCATCAGAAGACGTGCTGCAATTCACCCCGGCGGATCTGACATTCTTCGAGACGAACGTCCGCCCGCTGCTGGCAGAGAATTGCTATGCCTGCCACGGAGACGAAAAACAAAAAGGTGGCTTGCGACTGGATTCGCGTGAGGCAATCCTGACGGGTGGCGAATCAGGCGCAGCGATCGTCGGAGGCAATTCAGGCGACAGTCTGCTCCTGCAGGCCGTGCGTTACGAATCCTTTGAAATGCCCCCCGACAAGAAGCTGCCGGATGAATCGATCAGCGTGCTCGACGAATGGGTGCGTCGCGGCGCCCCGTGGCCGGGCGCGACGGCAGGTGCGGCGGCGATGAAAAAGGCTGAACGTGGTTTCAGCGATGAAGAGCGTGCCTGGTGGGCGCTGCAACCTGTGAAGGTTGTCGCACCACCTGTGGACGCCAACGATCACTGGAGTCGCAATGAGATCGATCGATTCATTCACGCCGGACTGGAAAGGGAGAATCTTCAGCCAACAGCAGAAGCAGATCGAGCCACCCTCATTCGGCGGTTGTCATTTGATTTGATTGGTTTGCCACCCTCGCCAAATGAGATCGCCGACTTTGTGGCCGACGCTGATCCTGCTGCCTACGAAAATCTGGTGGATCGCCTGTTGGCAAGTCCGCACTATGGTGAACGCTGGGCTCGGCATTGGCTGGATGTCGTCCGTTATGCAGATTCCGATGGTTATCGCATCGATCATTACCGTCCGGATGCATGGCGGTTTCGTGATTATGTCATTCGTTCGTTCAACAGCGATAAGCCCTACGATCGCTTTGTACAGGAACAGCTGGCCGGGGATGAGATGTTTCCGGACAACACTGATGCATTGATCGCGACGGGTTACATGCGGCACTGGATTTACGAATACAACAACCGCGACGTGCGCGGCCAGTGGGACATTATTCTGAATGAGATCACGGATACCACGGGCGACGTATTCCTTGGCGTCGGACTGCAGTGTGCGCGGTGTCACGATCATAAGTTTGATCCCGTTCTGCAAAAGGACTATTTCCGGTTGCGGGCGTTCTTTGAAGCGATTGATCCTCAGGACAAAGTTGTTGTCGCTCCAACGGCGGAACAGCAGACATACGAAACGCAACTGCAGGAATGGGAAACTCAGACTGCCGCGTTGAGGGCTCAGATCGCGGAGCTTGAAGCACCGTACCGCGGTAAAGCCACAACCGACGCGATCGGAATATTCCCGCTCGATATTCAGAACATCATGAACGCACTGCCGGAATCGTGGTCGCCGCTGGAACAGCAGATACACAACCTGGCGTGGCGTCAGGTGGACTACGAATATGATCGGCTGGACGAAAAGATTAAGGGCGACAGGAAAGATCGGCTG
This sequence comes from Candidatus Kuenenia sp., assembly GCA_043754375.1. Lineage (GTDB taxonomy): Bacteria > Planctomycetota > Planctomycetia > Planctomycetales > Planctomycetaceae > SXXK01. Next base: position 1,942 of record JAYUVA010000135.1, read on the forward strand.
CTTGAACTGCGTCGGGATCTTGCAAAACATGACGATGCCAAACCAGCCTCGCTGCCCACCGCACTGGTCGTCACGGATATCAGCAGTCATGCTCCGCCAACGATCATCCCGAAGCGTCTGACAGAAGTCGGCCCAGGATATTTGAGCATCATTGAATCCGCCGACGCAGCGATTGCTCCGCCTGCCCCGAATCAAAAAACCACCGGACGGCGGACGGCTCTCGCAAAATGGCTCACACAGACTGACAATCCGTTGTCGCGGCGTGTGATTGTCAACCGCATCTGGCAGGGACATTTCGGACGCGGGCTGGCGCAGAATGCGAGTGACTTCGGAACACTCGGCGGACCGCCATCTCATCCCGAGTTGCTGGACTGGCTGACAGATCGTTTTGTCAACAACGGATGGCAGATGAAAGATCTGCATCGACTGATCGTGACCTCAGCGACGTACCGGCAGTCGTCCGAACATCCTCAACTGGCCGCGTTTCAACTCATCGATCCAGGCAACCGATTCTACTGGCGATTCAATACACGCCGCCTTGACGCAGAACAGATTCGCGACGCGATTCTTGCGGTGACGGGACAACTGGACCAGGAAGCTGGTGGCCCCGGAGTTCAATCCGATGTTCCTCGCCGATCGATCTATCTGCGTATGATGCGAAACGAACGCGATGCGTTGCTGGATGTCTTTGATCTGCCGCTGTTCTTTGCAAGTACGTCGTCCCGCGACACCACGACATCGCCAGTGCAGTCGTTGTTATTGTTCAACAGTCAGATCATGATGAACCACGGGCTGAAGTTTGCGGATCATCTGCAATCTATGTCCCGAGAAACTCACGCGATTCTGCAAACGCTGTGGAAATCCGC
>JAYUVA010000136.1:0-6287 GCA_043754375.1 Candidatus Kuenenia sp.
TATGACCGTCGTGAAATTCGCGACCTGCTGGCATACCTGAAGACCATTGACCAGCCTCGTGATGAAGTGAGTCTGCTGCGAATCATTAATACTCCGTCACGCGGTATCGGGGCGACGACGACGGAAAAAGTGATCCAGATGGCGGTCAGGAAGGGCAGTTCATTCTGGGATATCCTGCCTGAAGCCAGCGAGGCTGGGGCGATCCCTGCCAAGGCCCTCAAAGCAATGTCGGAGTTCCGAAGCCTGCTGCAACGTTATGCGGCTGCGATGCATGAAAATCCGCAGCACCTGGCGGAGATTTGCCGTCGCCTCGTGTCGGAAATCAACTACGAAGCCGAAATCATCAAACAGTACAAGGAGGAAGCTCAGCAGGAAACCCGCAAAACGGTGCTCGAAGAATTTATTAATTCCATTGGTCAGTATGTGGAACGAACAGAAGATCCGTCGCTCTCAGGCTTTCTGGAAACCACGGCGCTGATGGATCGCGAAGACGAAGCCGACCGGGATGAGAAAAAGGACAAAGACGCAGTGCGCCTGATGACGCTGCATTCTGCCAAGGGCCTTGAGTTTCCTCGTGTGTATCTGGTCGGCATGGAAGAAGGTTTTCTGCCGCACAAACGCAGCATTGATGCCGATTCAGAAAAAGACATCGCCGAAGAACGCCGCCTGGCTTATGTCGGCGTCACCCGCGCGATGGATCACCTGACACTGACGCGCGCGAAGTCCCGTATGAAATGGGGCAAACGTCGCGAAACCGTCGCGTCGAGATTTCTGTTCGAGATGCAGCTGGAACCGGGCGAGGCGTTGCCGGAAGAGCACATCAGCCGCGAGGATGACGGTCTCGGCACGCCGATACAGCCGGTTGGCGAACAATCTCCGTTTGTCCCCCGCCCCGCGCTGCGTCCCATCCAGCAAAAGCCCGCCGCCGCACCCAACGAATTCGAAGCCCCACCGTTTTGAGTCTGGCAGCGGCCGATGAACCGACCTCGGCGAGGGCAACTCCGTGAAGGATTTTCCCAGCCAAATTCGAGAGTATCGCAGGGATACATCGTTGCCGGGCACACTGAACCCCAACGGGGTTTTACAACAAAGCCTGGGGTCGCCGTGACAACGGCGCACCCCAGGAAAATCGGCACAAAACCCAGTGAATCCCAACGGGGTTCCACATGGCAATTGCCAGTTTGGGTTGAAGAATCGGGGGATGTGGAACCCCGTTAGGGTTCGGATCAATTCCAATTCCTTGACCTGGAGTGCGCCGCAAAGCGGCGACCCCAGGCTTTGTTGTGAAACCCGTTCCGGGTTGAATCACACGATTTCGCTACAAATAATCCTTCACGGCGTTGCCCTGGAGGGCTGATTGCCTGGAATTCACACGAACCACTGGCTTGCGCCCAATGGCGACATCCTGTCGAGACATCAGCTCTGAAAAACATCGCAACTTCAAAAGCCGGGGCCCCGGGTTGCATAATTATCACTCCGGACTGTAACAATTTCGCTCGAAATCCGCTGCGACGCTTATCGAGTATCGTCATGGCGTGCGGCGATTGGTTTGATCCCTGCGTTCCCCGCTTGAAGATCGCTAAACCGCTTTTGAGTCTGAAAAGTGAGGTGTATGATGAAGAAATATGGACGAACCTCAATTTTTGCGTTGGTGGCCGGCATGAGTGCTGCTTTGGCGACGACGCCAGTGGCAGCTGAGGAAGAAGACAGCCTGTTCTCGTCCGTGCGTGCGGCAACTGCTTTTAACGAGGAAATCGGGACAAATGGAGTAAATTCCATCGCGATCGGGGCACAGAGGCTGACTTCCGCCGATGAAATTGTGCATACGCTCCAGGAAGCTAGCTTTGAAGCATCGGCAAATGGAACACGCAGAGCTGCCACAACGAAACAACTGGATTCATGGATTTTTCCTGTGCTGGTGACACTCTCAGAAAATGAGCAGGAAGTTTCGATCGTGCTGGGACTGCGAGCCGTGCGTGATTCACAGAAAGTGCCCGCGACTCGCCTGCTACAACTCCTGGAATCCAATGAAAAATCAGGCCGCACGAGTTTTGCCTTCAACCGTGACCGGAATCGTATCGAGTTGTGCAGCCTGATTAAGAACGCCGGAGTGAATGCTCAAGCCCTGCGAGATGAAATCAACCGTCTTGCGATTCTGGCGCGGGATACAGAGTTGTTGTGGAATCTGGAAGAATCTGCCGGCGGTGCCGCGTTGACGCAGGCCGCAGGCGCAAATGGCGGAGCGACAAAAGTCCCCTTGACACCAGTCGCAGTGGCACCAGTGACACCGTCAGTCCCGATTGCAAATGTGCCGAACGCGAACGTACCTCAGAACGGAACACCGCCCGCTGCAAGCCCTCAAGTGTCGGCGAATTCCCTGCAGGGACGCTGGTCTGCCAGTCGTTCGGCCACAGAAGCGTTTGCCATGCTGCTCAACGGTGATGGAACGTTCGTGCTGGTCAGCGTCAGCAACGGCAAACAGGCGCGATCTACGGGGAAATTTACGTTGCTGAACAGTCAACTCACCCTGGAAACGAGTAACGGAGGTCGCCTGTTGGGGAAGGTCACACTCGTTACCGCGTCAGAATTTCGCTTCGAACAGCAGTCGAACGGTGCGACCGGGGCAGCGTTGACGTTTCGGAAATCACCATAAGCACCTCGCAGAAGTAGTTTGGCATAATATCGTTTAACCGCGTGGGCAACGCCCCGCGATTGGCAGCAAAGCGCGGCCCGATGGGCACGCGGTTAAACAAAGCAACTTCTGCACTGGTGCTTAGTGCCTGTTGGATCGAGATTCCAACTTCCCGTCGCCAAGCGCTCAGACCGCTGGTGTGAGGGGTTCAACATCTGACAAAAATGCAAAATTCACGGTAACACATCGAGTCGTTCCCCGCTCTAGTCATTGAGCAAAACCACTGGTGCTCAAACAAGTTCCTCGTCAGTTCTATCGAAAGTTGGTGTTCCCATGAAAAAGCTCAATCATTCGTTAGGCATTGGTTTGAAATCTGCCTGTTTGCGATCGGTTGTTACCGTCAGTTTGCTGTGTTGTTTTTCGGTGCAGGCTACCAGCGTGCGAGCCGACAATACGGTGTATCAAACTGCTTTGAAATCAACGGTCTGGGTACTCGCCAAGACGGCCGGGGAAACGTCGAGCGGCACTGGTGTGCTTGTGGATGTTGAGAAGAAACTGGTCATCACCAACTTTCACGTTGTGGGCGAAGCTCGCGCCGCTGTGATCTTCTTCCCGGACTTCAAAAACGAAAAAGCTGAGGTGACACGAAAACACTATCTGGACAACGTCAAGACTCTGGGGATTCGGGGTCGAGTACTGGGTGTCGATCGAAAACGTGATCTGGCACTTATTGAACTTGATCGAGTTCCCGAGGGTGCGCCCGCAATTCCATTGGCAGCTGAAAGCTCTGAACCAGGAGAGACCGTCGAATCCATCGGCAACCCGGGCACCACCGACGCCCTTTGGGTCTACACATCAGGTACGGTGCGGTCGGTGTATCAGAAGACTTTCCGCACAGGGGCCGGCGAACATGATTTCAAAGTGGTCGAAACGCAGGCTCCGATCAATTCCGGCGACAGTGGCGGACCGGTACTCAACAACAAAGGCGAACTCGTCGCGATTGCTCAGGCGATTGCACCAAACGCCCGACTTGTCAGTTACAGTGTGGACATTGCCGAGGTGAAAATATTTCTGGCCAGTCCGTGGAAGCCAGCGCCTATCCCGGCCTCCGACCTGCTTGAAAAAGCGGAACTGAAGTACACAAGTCACAAATCCGGCCATCTCGAAGTGGAATTTGACGAAAAAGATGCCGGCAAGCAATCGGTCTTCATCACAACAGAAGTCGAATACTTCGAACGCGCCGACGTGCGAAAAATCTGGACACTTGCCGCAACCCTGAAGCAGACTCCGAATGCTGAAACGATGATGAAACTCCTCGAACAGAACTCACGCACAAAGTTGGGCGGCTGGATGATTGAAAAGAACGAAAAGAGCGAATTCATGCTGCTGTACTGTGTCAAGATGGACGCCACCGCCAGCCCCGACGCCGTCAAGAGCACAATGGAATATGTGGCCAAGCTGACTCGCACGGCAAAAAAGGAACTGCTGCCTAAAGAAGAAGTTCAGACTGCCTCACAGACTCTGGATTCATGGCTGGCGAAATGAGAACAGGCGGATCCACCTCCCCTTGTCCTGCTGCTGTTCAAAAGCCCGGCGTCTCAAACACGCCGGGCCTTTTTGTTTTGTGGCCTCAAGTGAAGCACGATTTCAGATAAATCGACGACACGTTCTTGACGAACGGAACATCAGGCATCATTCTGACACCATTTCACTCCGCGAAATTGCGTTGGCGGATCGAACTGTCCGTGACCGGACGGCACCCGACTCGCCGGAAACCGACTCGCCGGAGATCATCTCACGCAGGAGATCGACGATGTCGCACAGCACTGATCAGCCGCTTCCGCCTGATGCTGTTCTGTCAGGCAAGCCGGTCGTCACTGACGCGACCACGCCGGCAGAGTCGAAAGTCGTTCTGGGGTTTCGACCGCAGGATCGCCGCATCATGACCGTTTTGATGTCTGTCCTGTTGTTATGGCTGCTGAGTGAATGGATTGTGGTCGCGACTCGACGTCCGGATCCGTTGTTGCTGCGTCGCGGTCCTGAGTTTCAGGCTGGTTTTCGTGTGAATGTCAACGAATCGATCTGGGTGGACTGGATGCAACTGGAAGGCATCGGGCCTTCGTTGGCTCAGCGGATTGTGGCGGATCGCAGTCTGAACGGCCGGTTTTCTTCGATCGAAGACGTTGCCCGAGTTCCCGGAATCGGCCCGGCGACTCTCGACCGAATCCGGCCATGGCTTACAATGGGCCATGATGCAAACGAAACCAGATCCGCAGACGCCATCAGCCAGCGTCCATCAGGAACAAAGCCTGCGACAAGCAAGCGGCAGCCGGCAGCGTTTTGATGCGTACCGAAAAAAGGTCAGGCAAAAGCTGCTTCCTAAAGGCAGCATCCATTCTACCGGTGACTCGCGCGCCGCGAAGGACCGCGTTCGCTCATCGTGGCAACTGGTACTGCGATTCCTGGGACTGCTGGTCCCCTATCGTCGGCAGGTGATTTTCGCGCTGCTGACTGTTACCGCCTCGACAATCCTCGGGCTGTTGCCACCAGCGGGGACAAAGTTTGTGATCGACTTTGCTCTCGACGGAAAGCCCTTGCCGGGATGGATCAGCCGTTTGTTTCCATCTCTGACGACACCAACTCGCATTCTGGGCGCAGCGGTAATAGTCGTTGTCATCGTGTCGCTGCTCAAAATTGTGATCCATATTCTGGGACGGTGGTATGCCACGAAAATCTCAAAGCAGATCCAACTTGCCGTTCGTCGCCGAGTCTTCGATCACGCGGTCAGACTTCCGTTGCATCGTGTTCACGAACTGCGTTCCGGCGGCGTCGCATCTGTGCTGCGCGAAGATGGAGGCAGTGTCGGTGAACTTGTCTTTGGGATGCTGTACAACCCGTGGCGCGCCGTGATTCAGCTGCTGGGCAGTCTGGCCGTGCTGGCCTGGGTTGACTGGACGCTGCTGTTGGGTGCACTGGTGCTGTTGCCGACGGTGTTTATCACACACCGCGCGTGGATCAACAGTATCCGTCCGCAGTTTCGTGCCATTCGCAAGCAACGCGAATCCATTGATGCAGGTGCAGCGGAGACATTTGCAGGAATGCGCATCGTCCGCGCGTTCAGTCGGCAAAAGCGAGAAGCTGTCCGGTTCTCAGAAGAAAATAACCTCATGGCACGCCAGGAAATGTATGCCTGGTGGTGGATGCGGGTCGTGGAAATGGTCTGGGAAACGTTGATTCCCATCGCCAGTGCCGGACTCCTGTTCTACGGTGGTTCGCGCGTCATCAGCGGACACATGTCGATCGGTGACCTGATGATGTTTCTGGTCTACCTGCTGATGCTGTTGGAACCGCTGGCCGCGCTGGCGTCGAGTGCGACACAGTTTCAAAACAGTCTGAGCGGACTGGACCGCATTCTTGATCTGCTCGGAGAGCCTCGCGAAATGGAATCGACACCAGACAGTATTCGTGCAGACCGTAACAGCATTCACGGTGACATGGCATTCGAAGACGTTACGTTTCTTTATCCCGGAACACAAACCGCTGCTCTGAACGACGTTCTCCTGAACGTCAAGGCTGGCCAGACCATTGCGCTGGTTGGTCCGAGTGGCGCCGGAAAAACGACGCTCTGCAATCTTGTGGCACGGTTCTATGATCC
>JAYUVA010000137.1:0-2582 GCA_043754375.1 Candidatus Kuenenia sp.
GCGTCAGTTCACTGTATTCGACGATCTCTGTGCGACCGTTGATATCAACAAGGACTCCCATGCGTTCGGTCGGACTGACCTTACGAACCACATTTGTAGTGAGTTGCGAGCGTTGCTGAGCATGAAATCCGATCAAAGCAGGATCGCAAATGATCGCTGTCGGGTTATCCACCTGATGATAAAACAGATGCCGAATGTTCTGTTGAGCCAGCACATCCAACAGGCCGGCATTTGCCATTGCCGCCACCAGTCCACCGTGTCCATCGGGGGAGAGCGCAAGCTCGCTGCGGCTGGTCATCAGAATGCGTCCGGTGGCAGCATCCAGGGCGGGCAGGCTTCCTTGTTGAAACAGATGCACCGTGTCCTTGCCAAGTTCGAAGTACTTGTGTTGTTTCAGGAATTCAACGGTTTCTGTATGAGTCGCATCACTGGTCATTATGAGCCACGGAATTGTGGCTTGATGCCGTCGCCGTCGTGCCAGAATTTGTTCGGCAAAGATTTGAAATAATGTGCGATCCGATTTTGGACCGATGGGAAACATGCCTTTCGGATGATCAAATCCCAGGCGGCTTCCCTGACCTCCGGCAACGGTGATCACGGCGACACTGCCAGCCTGCAATTCACGTTCACCACGTTGCGTTGCCAGTTTCCAGCGATCGTTGTCGGCGGCAGTGCGGGGTTGTGCCACGACCTGACCGGGATTTTTTGCCGATTCGATGCGGGCGGTCGCATCCAACGGCGAATCGCCGTTCGTGGATGACCGCCAGATCTCGTCGAGCATCTGCAGATCGATCTGACTTATCTGACGCAGTAGACAGGCGACTTCTGATACAGAAAGTTCGTCCCAGAACTGGACCAGGTGAGACTGCGAAGCGTTATGGAGCTGTTCACGCACGTTGTCAGGAATGGATTTCATGGTGGAAAGCGGACGAGAAAAAAATGTGTCAGAAATCCGCGAGGAAACCGTGTGACCTGCGGTCGCAAGCCAGACCATCGCGGCTGGAATCATAGACAAATTCTCACTGGTGCGCGGGATGATACGCCTGCGATTTGTGCTCACAACCTCTAAAAACCTGCCTCGCCAGCTGCATCCGGCCCAATCGGTCCTGACTATCGATTGAGTGGAATGCCCGGTCCTGGCGTGGAGGGTGGCAACTTGGCCCAACAAATCGAACACAACCGGCGTATCCTCAGTTCAGGTGCCGCGCTGCGCGGATTCCAGCGACAGAATTACCCAGAATGAGAGACTTCCGAGTGTCCGGCGACGCCTCCCAGGATTCCGAATCCCCAAAACCAGATGTTTCTGATGTTTCTCCAGTCGTGGTAGCCGACTCAACCGGCAGCGTGTTTTCCGATGCACGGGACCTGCCGGATGAATTGCCCGAAGAGGAGCCGTTGACACCGGAGATGGTTGAAGAAGAGGCCGTTCGCGGCGACTTTATGCTCCGTTGGGCGGTGATTTTCCTGGCTGTGCTGTTGGGCTTTACACAGATCAATGACACCAAACCGCTCGTACTGATTCGATCGGGCGACTACATGCGGGCGCATGGACTGCTGCCGCCGCGCACAGACGTTCTTTCCCTGACGGCGGCGGGCAAACCTTCTCCGAATGTGAGCTGGCTGTTTGATCATGTCATCAGTCTCTGCTGGTCGGCGGGCGGTGACAAATCGCTCACCTTGCTTAAGGTCGCGATCGCCGGACTGATTGGATACCTGCTTACGCAGATATCAATTCGCGGTGTACCGACGTGGTGGAATTCCATCTGTGCGGTGTTTGCCATTGTGGCATGTTCTTCGGATTTCGTGCCGTTGCCCGAACTTGTGACGATGCTCGGTATGACGATCACAATGCGATGGCTGTACCAGCATCGGCTCGGAATTGCGTCAGGGCTGCACTGGAAGTTTCCACTGTTCATCGCAGTTTGGTGTAACTTTGATTCACGGGCGTGGGTGGGGGCGTTTGTGGTGGTGATGTACGTGGCTGGTGTGTTCGTCAGCCAACGGATCGCGGCCAGAAAGTCAGATGCACGCATCGAATCGGAAGGCGCGTCGCCGTGGTGGATTGCCGGTTTGAGTGTTGTCGCGTTGTTGGTGAATCCGTTTCCCGGCAACTCATTGTTGGGCCCGGTCACGATGTACTCTGTCGAGTACCCGGCAATGCAGGCACAGCGGCGCGTGGACATTCCGTCGGCAACCGTGAATTTCGACGGTCGCGTCGATTATTATTCTGTCCTGAACCCTAGTGCGATTCGGCTGTTCGATCATTCTCAAATTGCCGGTCTGGCACTCTTGTTGATGGGTTTTGTGGTGCTGTTACTGGCACGAACACGGCGTGATCTGGGTTTCCTGTTTGCGCTCGTCGGCGTCACCGGATTGTCGCTCCTTGCAGCGCACGAACTGCCGGCGGCGGCGATCGTGGCAGCGGTCGTGGCCAGCATTTCAGCTCAGGACTGGTATCGGCGTGCGTTCAATCAGCAGTACACACTGGATTCGAAGGAACTCCTGTTTTCGCGAGGTGGACGTGCCGTCACTGTGCTGGCTGTGGCAGGTCTGGCATTCTTTGTCGTGGCATCCCGACTGCC